>JBAXYY010000050.1:0-16665 GCA_041670585.1 Treponema sp.
CTTGGAACAATCGCGAACATCTCAACTTTATTAGGACTTCTTGGAACAGTTACAGGCAACATAAGCGCGTTCGGCGTTCTAAGCACAGGAGCCACTGACCCGGCTTCTCTTGCAGGCGCAATTGCAGAAGCTCTTGTTACAACTGCCGCAGGTCTTATTGTTTCTATTCCTTCAGTTATAGCGCATAACTTTTTCTTAAACGAAGTGAACCATCTTGTTACAGAAATGGAATCAAATGTTACAGAAGTTCTTTTCCGCCTTACTGGAAAACGTTTATAAAAAGAGGGTGATATGAAAGTTACAAAAAGAGCAGTTTTACATGCGAATGTAGACTTTACTCCAATGATTGACGTTGTGTTCCAGTTGATTTTGTTCTTCTTAGTTTCTACAACATTTTCTGTATTGCCTGGAATAAGTGTCAACCTTCCTCAAAGCTCCACTTCACAAAGCACTGCTGCCGATGGCATTACAATTACAGCGACAGTTGATGGAAAAATGTACGTGAATGAAATCCCTGTCACATTTAAAACAATAGATTCTGTTTTAGCAGGAGTTGACACTGGTGAAAGAAAGCGTGAGGAATTTCCTGTTACTCTTGAAGCCGATGACAAAGTTACAAACGGCACAATTGTAGAAGTGTTCGACGCTTTAAGGCGAAATGGTTTTAGCGCAGTAAGCCTAAGGACAAATAATAAATAAAAATGGAAAATATTCAGAAACACGGATTTATAGTAAGCTCAATTTTAACAGGCGCAATTTGGATTGTGCTGACTATTCTTTGTTTTGCGTTAAAAATTCAGCCGCCTCATTCTGACTATAAAGAAATAAAAATTCAGCTTGCAAATCCGTCTCCTGTTGCAAAATCTGTTGCTCCAAAAGATTCTGAAGCTACAAAAACAGAAGCGCCAAAAAAAGAAGAAAAATCTTCTGTGCAAAAAGCCGAGCCTGTAAAAAAAACAGAAGCTGTTGCAAAAGAAAAATCATCAGCAAAGAAAAATATTTCTAAAGAAGCTGTTGCTAAAGAATCTGCAAAAACTTCAACTCCAGAAAAGCAAGTGCTGCAAAAAAGTGTTGACGAACTTATGGCAGAAAATAATTCTTCAAAGAAAAAAACATCAACTTGGGACGACAGCCTTTTTGACGACAGCGATGACTTTGTAGAAACAACATCAACTTCCTCAAACACAAATGCAAAACCTTCTTCAAGCTCCAGCTCGTTTGAAGGAACAGCCGCTTCCGGTTCATCAAAAAGCAGCTCAAGCAAATCAACATCATCTTCTTCAAATGCAAACTCAAATTATGACGAGACATCTTCTACTTCAACATCATTAGCATTGAGCAAAATAACTTCCGCAACTTACACTGGAACTTCAACGTCCGGCGTAACAAGCTCCACTTCAATTCAATCAGGCAGCAAGAACGGCCGCATTGCAATTCAAATGTCAGATGGAAGCGCAAGAGAGCTGCTTTCTCCTTCAAAGCCTGTCATTGCAATTTCAAAGCAAAATGCCGCTTTAATTGACAGCACAAGAAAAGTAACTATTTCATTTAAAGTTCTTGCAGGAGGAACAGTTCCTCTTTCTTACATAGAAATAAAACCAGCTTCTCTTCTTCCGTTAGAAATACAAAATGAAATAAAATCGCAAGTAAGCACTTGGCGTTTTGCCTCAGATTCGTTTGATGGACAGGCGACGTTTGATTACAGTATAATAAAAGAATGAAGTCCGATATAAAAGCAGTTGCCTTTGACATAGACGGAACCTTTTACGCGTCATGGCGGCTAAATACAAAAGTTGTGTTCTATTTTTTTAAGCATTTATTCTTTTTTATAAAATTCAACAAGGTGCGGAGCATGATGCACAAGACAGCTCCTCTTAGTGATTTTTTTGAATACCAGGCGCGTCTTCTTGCAAAGCTAATGTACACAACTCCAGAGCGAGCAAAAGAAAAAATAAATGATATTTGCTACGAAGGATTAAAGCCGTATTTTGTAAAGATAAAACCATACAAACAAGTGTATGATACAGTGTGCGCATTTAAATCCGCAGGCTACAAAATTGGAATACTGTCAGATTTTCCACCTGAGCAGAAGGGCCGCATTTGGGGAATAAGGTCTCTATGCGATGTTTGCCTTGGCACAGAAGAAGTTGGCGCACTTAAGCCGTCAATTTATCCATTTGGAATTCTTGCGCAAAAATTAAATCTAAAGCCTGAAGAAATTTTATACGTTGGAAACAGCATTAAGTATGACATTAAAGGCGCAAAAAACGCTGGAATGAAAACAGCTTATCTAATGAATTTACCTCATAGAATTTTCAACAAGCCTTGTTCTGAAGCTGACATTTCATTTAAAACCTATCGCCAATTAAGAAATATTGTGCTAGAATAAAGAAAGTATTTTTTGTTTCTGGGTGGGGAAAAAAAGTGTATATTCTTATCATTGTTATAGCGGTCGTACTATCTGCGGCTGTATCATTTGGAATTCGGCAGTTAGATAAAAATCAAAACTCAATGGAAAAAATCAAGCACTATGCTGACAGACGTCAAGCGGAGTTTGATGACTATTTTAAAAAAGAAGCTGAGCAGATTAAACTTGAAGCAAGCAACCTAGATACAAAGCAAATACAAGCAGTTGCGGCTGTTAAGCGTCTTCAGCAGCAGTATGATGATTTTGAAAAACTTACAAAGGGTCTTGAAAAAGAAAATAATTCTATTGATCAAATAGGTAAAAAAATTGTGGCGTATGACAAAGTGATTCACAATTTAATGGACATGACTTCTGCAGTTGAAGAAAATCTTCAAAGGGTAAAAGAAGAGTCTGGCATAGTTGATAAACTTTCTACACGTCTTGATACACAGAAAAAAACAGTTGATGCAATTGAAAGAAAAGTTCCTGATATTACAAAACAATTTGCTGCGGCCAACATTGAGCAGTTAAAAACAATAGGCTCTTCTTTGCTTGAACAGTATGAAGGCCGTGCTAAGACAATTGACGAGTCAACAAAAAATGCGCTTTCATTAAATAAAGAAGTTATGGCAAAAATTAAAACAGATGTTGCTTCGGCTTATGACAATGCCGCTAAACGTGCTCAGACTTTGCAAGATGATGCCTTTACTCAGCTTTCTGTAGAGTCAAAAAAACGTTCTGATGATTTGATGAAGGAATTTACAATCAGCATAAAACAGCTTTCTGTAGAAATGGATTCTAAAATAAAAGAGACACAGAAAACATTAAATGCAAAAGCAGCTACATTCAACGGCTCTATAGATGAGCAGACAAAAGCTCTTGAAGAAGAATTTAAACAGAAAACTTCCGGCTTTACAACAAATCTTTCTGAAAGAATAAAAGCTCTTTCTGATACATTTGAAAAGAAAACAGCTGAGCTTGATGAATCTATAAAAGAACAGACAATTGCGCTTGCAAATACTGTTGCAGAAAAAACAGGCAATGTTGATAAATCTATAAATGAAAAAACTCTTGCGCTTTCAAAATCATTATCAGAAAAAACTACTGCTTTGGACGATGCTATAAAACAAAAAACACAACTTCTAAGCACAACGTTTACTCAAAAATTGACATCTCTTGCAGAAGAATTAAAAACTAAGAACAGTGCAACAGCAGAAGACTTTAATAAGACAACAGCTGCGTATGCAGAAAATGTTAAGAACAGAACTGACGCTTTGAATACTGCAATTGAGCAAAGAACTGGTGGTCTTGAAAAACAGCTTGCGGAAAAAATATCTTCGCTTGAAGCGCAAATTGAAAACAGAACAGACGCAATAGCAGCAGAGGTTAAAAAACAAAATGACGCTGTTACTTCAAATCTTACTTTGACAACAGAAACTTTGACAAACGACTTTACACAAAAAACAAACGAGCTTGATTCTAAAATAGAACAGACAACAAAAGCTCTTGAGGAAAAGCTGCTCGCCAAAACAGGCGCAATTTCTGAAACTGCAAAAGCTAAACTTTTTGAACTTCAAAAAATGCTTACACAGTCATTTAATGAAGCAAAAGCAACTTCAGATGCTCTTGGCAGCCAGACAAAAGGCAATTCGGAAGAGCTTGCTTCAGTGCAAAATGCAATTTCTAAACAAGCTGAACAACTTCAAACTCGTTACAACTCAATGTATGAAAATGCAATAAGCAACGCTGATTTAAATGAAAAAAATGCTTATGAAAAATATGAAAAGATTAGCACTTCAAATCTAGAAAAATACAAGGCAGATGTTCAGCAGCGTGTGAATGAAATGCAGTCTTTGATTTTAAATACAATTGCTGACTTGCAGAACAAAGCTGAATCTACAAGACTGGAAGTTGAAACTTCAATTGCAAAAGTTCAGGCTCAGTACGAACAAGCAGAAGAAACTTCAAGCGCAACTGCTAAGAAAATTACTGAAGAAACTAAAACTAACAATGATCAGTTGCTGCAGTTTACATCTGGCATGAAAGAACAGCTTGCCCTGTTTGACGCAAGCCTTGCAAAATCAATGAAAGATATTTCTTCTGATTACGACGCTAAGCAAACAAAATTTCTTTCTGGCCTGGACAAGCAGCTTGAAACGTACAAAAAAGATATTGAGTACCGCATGACAAAACTTTCTACAGCAGGCAGCGATGCTGATAAACTTGAGGCGGCTCTTAGAAAACTTATGGAGCAGTCTCAGAAAAAAGTCCTTGTTGATTTTAACAAGTTCAGCAGCGGTCAGACAAAGCAGCAGGAAGACTTTGAAAAATCAATAAAGAAAAATTCTGAATCAATTCAAACAGAAATTGACACGCTTGAAAAGAAACTTGAAGAGCTAAAGCAGAAGGCTTATGGCAACGTAAGTGAAAAGCTAAAAGTGTTTGAAGATTCTTTTGCTGTAGATTTGAAAAAACGTGAAGATTCAATTGGCGATGAGCTTAACGCATGGAAAAATAAATTTGACAGCAAGATTGATGTCTTTAGCACAGAGTATGAGCAGAACAGACGCGAGCTTGAAGTTAAGTACGGCGATGATTTAAAGAAACGACTTTCTGACATACAGGCAAAAACAATTGAGCAGGAAGCAAAATTTACAGACGCTGTTCAAACAACACAATCTTCAATACAAGAAAAAATAAATACTGTTGACCAAAACCTTCATGCATTTATTGAGCAGTACCGCGTGGAGCTAAAGAATACAACAGACCAAGCAGACTCATACTTAAAACAGGAAATAGAAAACTACAACGCACGTGTAAGTGAGCAACTTGGAAAAAGCGAAAAAGAGCTTGGTGCTCAGATTGCAGATTTCAAACAGTCAATGAATGACAAGCAGGAAACAAATACTGCAACTATAGATGCGGCTATTCAGGAATTCAACACTTGGAAAAAACGCATTGGGCAGCAGTTTGACGAGTCTAGCGGACAGTTTGACGAACAGATTACTTCTTTGTCTCAGGCTAACAAACAGCAGATTGATGATCTTGATTCAAAGTTTAAAGAGCAGTGCGCAAAACTTGAGCAAGATGTAGAGGCGTTGACTCAAAAAGCATCAGACGCAATAAATAGCTATGAAACAAAGTCAACCGAAATTACAAAGCAGCTTCAGATGATGTATGACAAAATGCTAGAGGACACACAGAAAAATATTGACTCTGTGACAAACCAAACTGACAAGGACATTAAATCTCTTCAGAAGGAACTTAAAGCAACATCTGATTCAGACAAGCAGTCTTACAGGAAGATGATAGAAAAACTTAATGATGACACAAATGACTTGCAGCTTAAGATTGATGACATAAACAAAGGCATTGCTAAATTTGTAAATCAGACAGGTGTGTTTGACAAAGCTGACCAACTAAAAAAACAACTTGATGTTTCTCTTGTAGATTTAAAGGAAGATATAAGTAATGTTGGAACTTATCAAGACAAGATAAATGATTTAACAGCGCAGTTCAAACTTATAGAAAAAATGAATGACGATGTTAATAAAAAACTTGCTCTATTCTCTCAAGATAAAACTAGAATTGACGGGCTTGAGCAGAAGTTTACACGCCTTATGACATTGAGTTCTACTATGGACACAAAAATTGCTGACTTGACTTCAACAAGCGACGACTTGACAAACATGCAAGTGACAGTAAGAAATTTCCAAGAGACGCTTGCAGACATTTCAAGCCGCTATGACAGAATAGAAAAGAAGGGAGAAACAATAGACAGGGTTGCTCTTGACGTTGACAAATCTTTTGAAAATTTAAAGAAGCTGGAGTCCCGTTTAACAGATTGCAGCAGACAGGTTGTTTCTCTTCCAAAAGAAATTGAAAATGTACAGAACAATGTTGACTCGCTTTTAAAGAACAGCGGTAAAATAAATGACGCAGTTGATAAACTTTCTTCATTGCAAGCACTTATAGATGAAACTGACAAACGTATTGATAAAGTTAGCTCCGCAAAAGAAGGCATTTCAAATACAGAAGAGCGCCTGCAGAAACTTTCTAAAGCCGCAGACGACCAGCTTAATGTTTTACATGCCATTGCAAAAACTGAGTCAGACAAGAAGCCTTCTAAATCTGATGGAATTACACCAGCAATAAGAGAAAATGTTATTTCATTAAAGCGTCAGGGCTGGACTGTTGCGGAAATTGCAAAATCGCTAAAAAGAACAGAAGCTGAAGTTGATTTAATTCTAGAGCTTGGAATGTGATTAAAAAACTAAAGTGAGTCTTACGGCTTGCTTTAGTTTTTCTCAAGAAGACAGGAGCAGTAAGCCTTTACAGCGTTGCCTTGCCCAACAGCGTCTTGTTTTTCATTTGTTTTCGCTTTTACAAATATTTGATTTTCTTCTGCAGAAAGAATTTTTGCAATGGAAGAAATAACTGTTTTTCTATACGGCAGAAATTTTGGCTGCTCCAATTCTACAACGCAGTCCAAGTTGCATAGTGACCAGCCAGCATTTTTTACATCAGCCCAAACTTTTTTTAATAAGACAGAAGAGTCCGCATCCTTCCATTTAGGGTCATCTGGTGGAAAATAAGAGCCTATGTCTCCTAAGCCGCTTGCTCCAAGAAGTGCGTCTGTTATTGCGTGAAGCAGAACGTCTCCGTCTGAATGGCCAAGCTCGCCTTTTGCAAAAGGAATTGTCACTCCGCCAAGAATAAGTTTTCTGCCTTGAACTAATTTGTGCAAGTCTGTTCCAAAGCCTGTGTGTATTATTTTATTGTTCATAATGTCTCTTTTATTTATTTCTGGAATGTCAGAAGGGTAGGTGATTTTTATATTGCAAGAGTCGCCTTTAACAATATGGACTTTTTTTTCAAAAGTGTATTCTGGATATGAGTCCCATATTTCTGTGTCGTCTGTGAATTCTTTTTTTTGATTTAATGCTGCTGTATGGCATTTGAACAAAGGCTCAAGTAAAAAGCCTTGCGGTGTTTGAACGGAAGCTAGCTCATTTCTTACAAGATGTCTTTTTATTGTGCCGTCAGAAGAAATTTCTTTTTGCGTGTCTGTTGGCTGTAGTGCTGGAACAGAAGCTCCATGTTCAACTGTTGCCTGAATTATGTCGGAAATTATTTTTGTAGTGACATAAGGTCGTGCCGCGTCGTGAATTAAAACAATTGCATTCTCTTCATTTGAAAAATCTTCATGAAGTTTTATAAGAGCATTGTAAACAGAGGCCTTCCGTGTTGCGCTTCCTTCTACAAAAAACAGCTTTGTGTTTTGCAACAATGATATGTTTTCTTTGTTTGCAAAAAGCGCTTGTTTTGCTTCTTCTTCACCATTCTTAGGTACTGTGACAATGACTTCTGAAAAATGAGCTGCTTTAAAAAAAACATTGGCGGCTTCAGAAAGAACTGTGCCGCCATTTAATTTTAAATATTCTTTTTTGCTGCCGGTTCCCATTCTTGTAGAAGAGCCGGCGGCAGTGAGTACTAGAAGAAGTTTTTGTGATGAAAAATTATTCATCTCCTTCATCGCCAGAATCGTCCTTGTCATCTGAATCATCGGAATCATCTGCGCTGTCTGAATCGTCATCATCATCTGAACTGTCTGAATCTTTATTGTTGCTCATCTCATTGAATTCGTCATCGTCATCGTCATCTTCGTCGTCATCAACAAGTGCGCTTTTCTTTTCTATCTTAGCGCCAAGTGGTTCAAGTTTTGCTAAAAGCATTGCTTCAACTTCTTTTGGAGTCTTCTCCATTGCATCTGCAATTTCATCTTCCAAAAGTTTTTTTGCGTTGTCATAAAGTTTACGCTCAAGAATAGGAAGCTCCTTGACCTTTGAACGATGATACAAACATCTTACAATTGCCGCAATGTCTTCGATTGTGCCTTTCTTTAACAAATCAAGGTTCATCTGATAGCGCTGCTTCCAGTCTGACGTTGGAGGTTCAAAGTCTTTGCCTAAAAGATTAAGCGCTTTCTGTGCTTCTTTGGCAGAAACAATTGCCCTTATTCCAAGAGCGGACGCTTGAGTAACAGGTACCATAACTATCATATCTGAAACTTCCAGATATATTTTGTAATAATAAACCTGTTCGCCTTTAAAATCATTTTTGAAAATTTCTGTGATTTTACCTACACCCTGACTTGGGTATACAATTTTCTGATTCACCGTAAATGGTGTCTTTGGTTTTGCCATGTGATAAATGTATCACAAAAAAGTAAAAAATTCAATAAATAATGAAAAGCAAAAAAAATCCGCACTGACTTAATTTTATAAATCAATACGGATTTTTTTATAAAAAACAAATCTGTCATTCCGACCGAAGTGGAGAAATCTCTTTATCCAACAATGCACATTTGTATAAGAGATTGCCACGTCGCTTTGCTCCTCGCAATGACGTTTTGCTCATTACTTAATTTGCAGATACTCCCTTATTTATTTGGGAAAAGCTTGCGGAAGTCCACCAAAACTAATTTGCTGTCACGGCCGCTGTCTATGTCTGTGATTTTGTTCAAGTTGCGGTAGAAGCCAATAAGAGGCTCTGTCTGCTTGCGGTAAACGTCAAGCCTGTTTGTAATTGACTCAAGCTTGTCGTCGTCGCGTGTGTAAAGTTCGCCGCCGCACTTGTCGCAAACGCCTTCTACTTTTGGAGGCATGAATTTTACGTTGAAGTTAGTTCCGCATTTTCTGCAAACGCGTCTGTTGCTTAAACGTGCAATAATAAGCTCGTTGCCTACTTCAAAGTTCACAACTTTTACATCTGCGCACATTTTTTCAAGAGCTTCTGCCTGTGGAATAGTGCGTGGGAAGCCGTCAAGAATAAAGCCTTTCTTGCAGTCATCTTTCTTGAGCCTTTCGTCAACTAAAGCGCATGTAACTTCGTCGCTTACAAGCCCGCCTGCGTCAATTATAGATTTTACTTTTACTCCAAGTGGAGTCTTGTTTTTAATTGCTTCACGGAAAATGTCTCCTGTTGAAATATGAGGAAGACCGTATTCTTCTGAAACTTGTCCAGCAAGTGTTCCTTTGCCTGCTCCTGGTGGTCCTAAGAAAATAAAATTCATACTCATAAGTAATGCTCCTTGTTCCGCTTTTTCTTTGGCGGATAAATTATTTTTATTTACAATACTTTATTTTACACGGTATTGCTAAATTTAACAAGATTTGCAATTGCATTTATATTCTGCGGCTATGTACCAGTTTTCTGTTGTCCAGTTGAAAATATTTTTTTTAGAAGCGTCTTTTAATATGCTGACAATTTTTTCAACACCTTCTTTTGAAAGTGATGATTGCATTGCAGAGCCGTATGCTGAACTTTCTGGAGAAAACCATTTTGCAATTTCTGCTTCAGAGATTCGCTTTTTTTCTACAAGATTGCATTTTGATTTTTGAATAGTGAATCCTTGGTCTTCAAATGTCTTTTGAATATTGTCCATGTCAAAATTAAAAAGAGGATTCTCTGTGTTTGTAAAGAATTCCTTTTCTGCGGAGGACATCTTGTCTAGCAGAACTGCTGTCTCTGAGTCTAAAGACTTTTCGCTTTCTGCAGAAAATATTTGGTCAGAAATAAGTGAGCTTATTCTTTGCCCGTTTTTAGGAATGCGCTGTGAAAAAATAATCACCGCGTCTTTTGAAAGAACAGGCTTTACTTCTGCCGTAGAATTAATTTCTCCGTCAAAGGAAATATTCTTGCCTTGCTTTGGTATTCCGCAATATGCTTCTTTTAATTCAGTCGCTAATTTTTCAACGTCAGTTAAAGAAGCAAAAGCATCTCTAAAAAATATTCTGTCAAAAACCACATCGCCAAAAAGTGCCGCTGATTTTATAATTTTATTTTCTGAGCCTGTGCTTTCTGGAAGAAGTGAAAGCATTGGCTTGTCTAGCTCGCCTAAAGTTGAGCCGTACTGTGTAAGTATTTCAATTGACTTTGGCGAGCGGCATAATCCGCAAGTTAAGCCTTCCGGAGTTTTACGTGTTATTTCAAAAAGCAAAAGCGCGTCGTCTGCGTTCCAAATAAGCGAGCGGTGGTGCCGAACAAGATGCGCTAATGAAACCATGTTGTCCCTTATTTGCAAAAGAATTTCCGTCCTATTAGAGTCAAGCCTTGAACGCCAAGAACGTTCCGCTTTGTCTATTAAGGCGTTCTTTTTTTTGTCGTCCGGGCTGAATGTAAGGTTCTCTTCTTTTTTTATAGAGCCGCCTTTGAAGTGCTCGTCCATCCACCATTCGCTTATTGGATTCACCATGCAGTTGTCAGTGGTTTGTTTATTGACTGCAGCTGTATTGTCTTTGGAAGTGTCGTCTTTAAGATTGTCATTATCAGAATTATCAATTTTTGAATTATCATCTTTAGAAAAAATAACACCAGTGCCTGGATGCTTGTCCGCGCTTTCGTTGTAAGTTGTGCTTTTATTTTCTAGTGTTATATTTTGGCTTTCAAGAACTGTCGCAATTTGAACTTCACGTCTAGAAAGAACACCGTCCCTTATTTTTGCTTCGTAGCCTTGAGTTGAAGGTGTGTAGAAAACTTTTCCAACAAGCGCGTCTGGCAAATATTGTTGCGCAACCCAGTGGTCCCTGTATGCGTGGGGGTACAAGTATCCGGCGCCATGGCCAAAGCCTTCTGCGTCACGGCTTGCATCCCTTAGGTGGTTTGGAACATCAGCGTCTTCTTTTTCTACAGAAGAGAGAGCGTCAAAAAATGCCATTGCGCTGTTTGATTTTGGCGCTGTTGAAAGGTACAGTGCGGCGTGCGCTAAGAAATATCTTCCTTCTGGCATTCCAACTCTGTCAAAAGAAGAAGCGCAGCTTTCAACAACAGTTATTGCGTTTGGGTCAGCAAGCCCTGTGTCTTCGCAAGCGCTGATCAACATTCTTCTAAAAATAAAGTCTGGGTCTTCTCCGGCCTTTACCATTCTTGCAAGCCAGTACATTGAAGCGTCCGGGTCTCGCCCCCTAAGGCTTTTTATAAATGCGGAAATTATGTCGTAATGATAGTCGCCGTCCCTGTCGTACAATACAACTTTTTTTTGAATTGACTCTTCGGCAGTTTCACGGCTTATGTAAATTGTGCTTCCCCAGCTTGGAACAGGCGGAGTTTCATTTGGCGCCCACTTAGCAGGTGTTGTTTCTACAGCAAGCTCCAGTGCGTTTAACAGGCTTCTTGCATCCCCGTTTGCAGTTTCTACTAAATGTTCAAGCGCGCCTTTTTCAAATTCAACTTTCCAATGACCGTAGCCACGTTCTGCATCGTTCAATGCCTGAAGCGCCACTTTCATCAAGTCGTCTTTTGTAAGAGGCTTTAACTGGAACACGCGGCTTCTGCTAACCAATGCTTTGTTTACTTCAAAGAAAGGATTTTCTGTTGTAGCTCCAATCAGAATAATTGTTCCGTTTTCTACCCACGGCAGCAGAGCGTCCTGCTGGCTTTTGTTCCAACGGTGCACTTCATCAACAAAAAGAATTGTTCGCTTGTTATAAAGATTTTTTTGTTCTTCCGCTTTTGAAATTGCGTCACGAATATTTGCAACTCCAGTAAGAACTGCGTTTAGTGTAAGAAAGTTAGATTTTGTGTGGTTTGCAATGACACGTGCGAGCGTTGTTTTTCCAGTGCCCGGCGGTCCGTAGAAAATTACTGATGTAAGCTGGTCGGCGGCAATTGCGCGTCTAAGCAAGCGGCCTTTGCCAACAATGTGGTCCTGCCCAATGTATTCGTCAAGTGTTCGGGGCCTCATTCTTGAAGCTAAAGGTTCGTGCTCTTTTGTAACTGCCGACTCAAATAAATCAGACAAATCTTCTCTCCGTAAAATTAGTTGCCGCTGTTTGCGTCGTCAGCAGTGCCGTCTTTGTTCCAAGTGCCGTATGTTGTGTCTTCTGTGCGGTTTGGATAATATGCCCAAAGACCTACTTCTTCCCAGTCTATGTTTGGGCCGTCAGCATCTGTTGTGCCGTACAAGTCTGTTTCATATTCATTTGCTGTTGGGTCAAGCGCAAATACTAAATGAACTTCGTACGATGATGTCAATGTTGAAGTTTCGTTTGTTTCAAAATCAGAGGAGCCGTCAGAAGGCGAGCCGTCGTCGCTTAAAGCAACATGCGCAATTCCTTCATCTGTTCCCATAAGAATAAAATCTTTTGTTACAGCAAGGCTTAGTATGGAGCCTTCATTCTCGTCAATTCCAGTTTCTGTTCCATTAAGAGTAAAGCCGTTTGTTGAATACCACTGGTTTGCGTAATAAAGTGTGTCTCCACCTTTTGAATAATAAATGTATTTGTCATTTGAAGTAATGGCGCTGTAGTCAGAAAAATAATCTGCTCCATTGTAATATGTTACAGTGTTGCTGCCTGCTCCAGCTCCGTTTGTGTCGTCATCAACTAAAGAAGGAGCGCTTCCTCCATTTAATTTGTAAACATGGTAAGCGGAATCTGTTGTGCTGTACAAGCGGGCGTATGCGTTTCTGTTTGATGAAGTTGTGGCATTGTTGCTGAAAATTATTTTGATATTTGTAATGCCGTCTGTGCCTTCTGTGTGATTTTCAGAAGTGTATGTTGCTCCAAGCAAAGTGTCCATTGTTTCATCAGAAATATAATTCCAAGTTTTGCCGTCTGAAGTGTAGTATATTTGTTTTGTAGCTCCATCTCCATCAAATGAATTATAGCCGTCGTCGTCTTCTGTTAATTGATAGACATACGCGTAAAGGTAAGTGCTGTCTGAAGCAAGGTATGAAACTATTTTGTTTCCAAAAGGAGAGCTTGTGCGGGTAAGATTTATCCACTGTTTATTATACAATCCTGTGTTTGAAGAAGACGCTGCTGTCTTTTCATAAAGGTAGCCGTTTGAAGTGTAAAGCTTGTCGCTGTAACGAACTAATGAATAAATATGTCCGCTGATTGAATTTGTCTCAAGTGTTACTTCTTCGTTAATCTTTGAATAAAGATCATCAGTGCAAGATGTAAAAACTGACGCGACTATAATAAATAATAATGATGTGAATTGTGTTCTTTTGTTCATAGTAATTTTTCCTTTTTTTTAGAAGTGGTATCTTGCGGAAACTGCCGCTGTTGCAAAGTGAGCTTGATTTCCTGCTGTGAAATGAGGAAGCCATAAATAAGAGCCTTCAAGTCCAATTGACCAGCTTGGTGTTACTCTGTAGAAAGCTCCAGCGTCGCCTTTTACTGCCAAACCAAAATAATGATAAGAAATATAAATCTGCGGTGCCATTCCAATGCCTAATGTCATAGGAATTTCCCACTTGCCAAATGTTGGTTGAACTGTCGCTGTTGCAAGAATGGGAATTGTATTCAAAACATGGCTGCCTATTGTTACGTTAAAGCCGAAGCCTACATCAGCTCCAACTGCAAAATTTTCTGTTAAAAAATAATGATACCCTAAAGTTCCCATGCCGCCAATTTTTAATTTGCTTGTTGAATCAAATAAACTTGTGAAGTTTGGAAAGTTCAAAGGAAATGTTCCAGCAATGGAAACTCTTAAATACTGGTCGCCAGGCTGATTCATTTTATATTCATATTCAACAGTTTCTTCTGCAGGATTTTCAACTGCAGGATTTTTATTTTTTGAATCATCAGAGTCTTTTGACTCTTCTGCTGCTAACGGTAAAGCACACATTAAAATTAAGCATGCTAACGGGAATAAACGTTTCATAAAGCCTCACTTTTCTTAAAAATGCGCTATGGCAATTTATTAAAAAATTCAGTAGTATTTTAGTCGCTCTTAAAATCAATTTTCTAAGAAGCAATTTTAACTGTTTTTACAAACAATTTTTAAAGTAAACAAGTTTACCTTTTTTACGGGTGAATTTCAATAATAAAATGCACTTGAGTGCGGGAAGGTTACAAAATGAGCGCAGTAGTAATTGACGGAAAAGCAATCGCTGAAGAGGTTAAGTCTGATGTTGCATCAAAAGTTGCATCGTTAAAAGAAAAGGGAATAACTCCGTGCCTTGCGGTTATTCTTGTTGGAGAAAATCCTGCGAGCGTTAGCTATGTAACTGGAAAAAGAAAGGCTCTTGAAGAAGCTGGCATGGCGGACAGAAGCATGGTTCTTCCAGAAAGCACAACTGAAGACGAGCTGCTTTCTACTATAGACAAGCTTAATAAAGACCCAACTGTTCACGGCATTTTAGTTCAGCTTCCATTGCCAAAGCATATTGATGAAGAAAAAGTCACAATGGCAATTCTTCCTTCAAAAGATGTGGACGGATTCCATCCAGTCAACATGGGCAATCTTGTTATTGGCAGAAAAGGATTTATTCCCTGCACACCAAACGGCATTCTTGTTCTGTTAAAAAAAATGAATGTTGTTACAGACGGAGCAAGGGCTGTAGTTATAGGAAGAAGCAACATTGTAGGAAAGCCAATTGCAATTCTTCTTTCTAGAAAGGAATACAACTGCACAGTTACACTTTGCCACACCGGCACAAAAAATCTTAAGGAAATTACAACACAGGCTGATATTTTAATTGCGGCTGTTGGAAGGCCAAACACAGTAACAGCTGACATGGTAAAAAAAGGCGCTTGTGTAATTGATGTTGGCGTTAACAGAATACCTGACTCTACAAAAAAGTCCGGCTTCCATTTGTGCGGCGATGTTGATTTTGAAAATGTAAAAGAAGTTGCGTCTTTTATCACACCAGTTCCAAAAGGAGTTGGGCCTATGACAATTGCAATGCTGATTTACAACACTCTAGAAGCGGCTGAAAACAGCTTGTCTTGAAAATAAAGACTAAGGAAAAAAATTGATAGACGTTCAGAACACACCTGACACTCGTGATATTCCTCTTCAAAAAGTTGGCGTTAAAGGACTAAAGTATCCTGTAAAAGTTCTTGATAAAATAAATGGAACACAGGACACAACAGCCACTGTAGATTTGTTTGTGAATCTTCCGCACCACTACAAGGGAACTCACATGTCCCGCTTTATAGAAATATTCCATAATCACCACTCAGACTTGAGCATGAAGCAGTTCCTTGCGACTCTTGAAGAAATACGCGTTTCTTTAAAGGCAGAGCGCGCGTTTGGCTCAATGACATTTCCGTTTTTTATGGAAAAGAAAGCGCCTGTTAGCGAAGAGGAAAGCATGATGAGCTACACTCTTACTTACGAAGGCGAAGTCTCTGAAGGCAAGCAAAAGTTTTATTTAAGCGTTGCGGTTCCAGTTACAACAGTTTGCCCTTGCTCAAAAGCTATTAGCGATTACGGCGCCCATAATCAACGTGGCACTGTCACAGTTAAGCTGCAGAACACAAGCTTCTTCTGGGTTGAAGATGTAATTAAAGTTATAGAAGAAAGCGCTTCTTGCGGCCTGTACAGTTTGCTCAAGCGTAAGGATGAAAAATGGGTGACAGAGCACGCCTATGACAACCCGCGTTTTGTTGAAGATGTAGTTCGTGAAGTTTACATAGCGCTGCGGAATTTCAAAGGGTGCGAAAAGCCGTTCACTTGGTTCAGCGTTGAATGTGAAAACTACGAAAGCATTCACAATCACAACGCGTACGCTTACACGGAGTACAATTGTTAATTGCGGAATGATAAAATTAATTTTTAGGAAATGATATGACATATTTTTTTGAAACATACGGGTGCCAAATGAACATTGCGGAAAGCGCATCTGTGGAGCAACTATTGATTGCGCGTGGCTGGAAAAAAGCCGGGTCCGCAGAAGTGAGCGACATGGTTATTATAAACACATGCTCTGTTCGCGCCACTGCAGAAACAAGAATCTTTGGACGCTTAGGATATTTTGACGGACTAAAAAAGCTCCGCTCTTGTGCGCCAGACGCAAAAAGCCGCAGTTTGGAAAAAGCCGCGGAATACTCAAAGACAGGGTTCCACCCGCTGACAGTTGTTGTAATGGGCTGCATGGCTGAACGGTTGTTGAAGTCACTTCAAAAAGACTACCCTGTGGTGGACTACGTTGTTGGCACTTTTGCAAAGAAAAACTTTGGCGGAATAATATCAGCAGTAGAAGAAAGAAACGAAGAGCTTGCTGCAGAAGTAAAAAAGCTTTCTTCAACAGAAATCGACCAGAATGAAAAGAACGACATTTTAAGAAAGCAATTTTCATACTCAAAAAAAGTAAATCTTGACGATGAAGAATCATACAAGTTCGCTTCTATTTCTTACGAGCAAGGCTCCTTCACTTCATTTGTGCCGATTATGCACGGCTGCAACAACTTCTGCACTTACTGCATTGTGCCTTATGTCCGTGGAAGGGAAGTGTCACGCCC
>JBAXYY010000051.1:0-16539 GCA_041670585.1 Treponema sp.
ACAGTCAAAATTTGAAGATATAATTTCTCCTACTGATTATGAAAATGTTTCTTTCATAGCGGGCGATTCTGAAATTCCAGGCCTTACTTCTTTAAAGGCTTCTCAAAAAAATGACTTGATAAAACACTTTACAAACTGCAAAGCCGATTATGTAATTCTTGACTTGGGCGCAGGAACGCATCTTTCTATTCTAGATATGTTTCTTCTTTCTCCTCAAGGCATAATTGTCACGGCCCCTACTGTTACTGCAACTTTAAACGGATATTTGTTTTTAAAGAACACAGTCTTCCGCATGATGTACAACACTTTTAAAAGAGGAAGCCCTGCTTACAACTTCTTGGAAAAACTAAAAACACAGCCGCAGCTTCTTCAGCGTTTCTACATTCCAAAAATGATAGAGACACTTGATAAAATCGATCCAGAAAGCACAAAGCTTTTTAAATCAAGAATGGCTCAGTTCAGGCCACGGCTGATTTTAAATATGATTGACGATCCAACAGACGCAGACAGGGCGCAGAAGATTCGACGCTCATGCCAACAGTATCTTGGATTAAATTTAGACCATCTTGGTGTAATTTACCGCGACAGCATGCAGGACAAGGCTCTTGCTTCAAGACTGCCCGTTATTGTTTACAAACCTCAGGCTATTATTTCACAGGCAATCTACCGCATTGCAGAAAAAATTCTTCAGTCAGAAACGCTTAAGTTTGACGACAGCTATGACATTACAAAAGCTTCTGACAATTCATTTGATGTTGCAACAGAAGAAGCCACAGACGACTACTCAGCAAAAATGGCTTATGTAGAAGAGCTTGCTGGAACAGGCGCGCTTACTTCTGGCGAGCTTGCAGAAACAATTAAGACACAGGCTTTTGAAATTACATCATTACGAAATGAAAACACAATGCTAAAAAAGAAACTTGTTGACGCTGCAAAACAAGGCTTTAAAATTTAATTATAAATAATGGAGCATAAAAAAAATGACACTATCCGCAATTTTTACACCACTATATTTAACATATCCTAAATGGATTCACCCGGAGCTTTTTCCAAACGTGCCGATGCTTGGCTTAGTAAGATGGTACGGGCTTATGTACATTTTTGCGTTTGTAACAGCGTTTCTTATTTTAAAAAAAGAAATGAAGGAAGGCGCTTTAAATACAGAAGGCTACATTGCAACAGAGGATGATATTTTTAGCTTTATTGCTTGCGGCATTGTCTTTTTGCTTTTAGGCGCGCGTATTTTTTCTACACTTGTATACGACACAAGCGGGCTTTACTGGAAAAAACCGTGGCTTATTTTTTGGCCGTTTGACACAACAACGCATCAGTTCACAGGGCTTGCCGGCATGTCTTACCACGGCGGTTTTATTGGCGGGCTTTTAGGAATGATTATTTGGTGCAAAAAACACAAGAAACCAGTTTTTAAATGGATTGACGCAATGGCTGTTGCAATTCCAATAGGCTACACTTTTGGAAGAATTGGCAACTTTATGAACGGTGAGCTTTATGGAAGAATTACAACAATGCCTTGGGGAATTGTTTTCCCTCACGCAGAAAGATTTTCTTCTAGCTTAGACTGGGTTCAAGCATTTGCTGATAAAATTGGAATGGTTATTCAGCCAGAGACAAAACTTGTAAACTTGCCACGACACCCAAGCCAACTGTACGAAGCATTTTTTGAAGGCTTTATGCTATGGCTTTCAATGTGGTTTTTACGCAAGCACAAACCTTTTGACGGGTTCTTCACAGGGTTCTACACAATAGGCTATGGAACAGTTCGCTTTATTATAGAATATTTTCGAGAGCCAGACACAGACTTGGGCTATAGAATATCCCCAACAGGCGACACTGTAATTTACGAAAACACTTCTCTGCTCAATATTTCTACTGGGCAGATTCTGTGCTTCCTAATGATTCTTGCAGGAATTGCAATACTAATTACTTGCGGCATTCTTAGCAAGAAAAAGAAAGCTAAAACTCAAAACCGTTGAACACTACTTTTTGATATACACTATCATCAACAATTTGCTCTGATAAAAAATCTACAAGCAATGAATAACCTGTTGAAATTTTAGTTTATAATTTAAACAATTTCAGTCTAGTGGTGGAACAACCTTATTCCAGTAAACGCCATGATCATGTTGTAGTCATCGCATACTTTAATAACATTGTCATCGCGAATAGATCCGCCCGGCTGTGCAATAACTTTTGCGCCGCTTCTATGAGCACGCTCAATGTTGTCTCCAAACGGGAAGAAAGCATCGCTGCCAACAGCAACGTCAGTGTTCTTTGCAATCCAAGATTTCTTTTCTTCTTTTGTAAAAACTTCTGGCTTTACTTTAAATACATTCTGCCATTTTCCTTCCGCTAAAACATCATCGTAGTCATCGCTTGTGTAAACGTCTATTGCGTTGTCGCGGTCAGCTCTTTTAATGCCGTCTACAAACTGAAGATTTAAAACTTTTGGACTTTGACGAAGCCACCATTTGTCAGCCTTGTCGCCAGCAAGCCTTGTGCAGTGAATGCGGCTCTGTTGGCCAGCACCAATTCCAATTGCCTGTCCGTCTTTAACGTAGCAAACAGAATTTGACTGAGTGTATTTTGCAACTATAAGTGAAATTAAAAGATTGTCACGCTCTTCTTTAGAAAGTGTCTTGTTCTTTGTAACAATGTTCTGCAAACAGCTGTCATCAAGTTTTATAAAGTTATGCCCCTGCTCAAATGTCACGCCAAAAACCATTTTGCGCTCAAGTTCTGCAGGCTTGTAGTTAGGGTCGATTTGAACAATGCAGTAGCCGCCCTTCTTTTTCTTTTTTAAAATTTCCAAAGCTTCTGCGTCATATCCAGGAGCTATAATTCCATCGCTAACTTCTTTTGCAATAAGACGGGCTGTTGCAACGTCGCAAGTGTCGCTTAAAGAAATAAAATCGCCAAAAGATGACATGCGGTCAGCGCCACGTGCCCTTGCATAAGCGCAAGCCAAAGGAGTAAGTTCAACATCATCAGTAAAATAAATTTTCTTAAGAGTGTCGCTCAAAGGTCTACCAATTGCAGCACCAGCCGGAGACACATGTTTGAAAGATGTAGCAGCAGGCATTCCAGTTGCTTCCTTCAATTCTTTTACAAGCTGCCATCCGTTAAACGCATCAAGCAAGTTGATAAATCCAGGCTTACCGTTCAAAACTGTAAAAGGCAAGTCGCCGTCTTCCATAAACACCCTTGCCGGTTTTTGGTTAGGGTTGCATCCATATTTCAACTGAAGTTCTTTCATACAAACACTATAGTCAATTACGAAGTTTTTATCAATCAATTGACATATCTTGACCAAGCGTCTATATGTTAAACCCTCCGCACAAATAACAAAAACTATTTATTTAACAGTAAACATGTTGCCACTAAAGAATATTTCAGTTAGATTAAGGATGTAAAGGGATGTGAATAAATTGAGATACATTGGAAGCAAGGCAAATCTACTAAATAATATTCAAAGTTGTATAAATGAAAACATAAAGACAGAACAAAAAGTTTTTTGTGACATATTCAGCGGGACAACAGTAGTTTCTCAATATTTTAAATCAACTTATGAAATAATTTCAAATGACTCTCTATATTTTTCTTATGTGTTGCAAAAAGCATTTATCGAAAATAACACTACTCCAAAATTCACAAATCTTAAAAGAACAATATCAGAGCCTTTATCTTATTTAGAAAATTCAAAAATTGAAAAACATACTCCTCTCTTTATTGAAGAAAATTATTCTCCAACAGGCAAAGACAAAAGAATGTACTTCACAAAAGAAAATGCAAAGAGAATTGATTTCATTCGTACAAAAATTGAACTTTGGCGACAAGAAAAAACTATTAATTCAAAAGAATATTTTTACCTTCTTGCTTGTTTACTTGAAGCAGTACCATCTATTTCAAACACAACAGGAACTTATGGCGCCTATCTAAAGCAATGGGACAAAAGGGCTTTTAATAAATTACAGTTGATTCCTTTTCAAATTCAAAACAATTGCAAAAATAATAAAGCTTATAATGAAGACGTATTTAATCTAATAAAACATATTTCAGGTGATATTTTATATCTTGACCCCCCTTACAATCCGCGGCAGTATGCATCTAATTATCATGTTCTAGAAACAATTGCAAAATATGACAATCCAAAGTTAACAGGCATAACAGGAATGAGACCTTATGAAAATCAAAAGTCTGTTTTTTGTTTAAAGAACGAAGTAAATGATGCCTTTGAGCAATTGATAAAACAAGCAGATTTTTCTCATATAGTTTTAAGCTATAATTCAACAGGGTTAATGTCATCTGATTTTATAGAAAAAATATTAAAAGAAAACTGCATTGCTTCAACATATCAATTAGTAAAAATTCCATATAGAAAATACAAAAGTAAAATTTATAACGAAAGCAATTTATGTGAATATTTGTTTTATATTCAAAAGAAAAAGCAATCATATATTTATACATTTGAAAAAGACAAGCCTTTGCTAGTTGCAAGTCCTTTATATAAATGCAAATCAACAACTCAAAAATATATTAAAAGCCCATTAAATTACATTGGAGGGAAATTCAAACTATTACCTCAATTGATTCCACTACTTCCAAAAAAGATAAACACTTTTGTAGACTTGTTCTGCGGAGGCTGCAATGTAGGAATAAATACCAATTGTAAAAAACTAGTGTTCAATGACATGAATACAATTCTTGTAGAAATGTTTTCTTCGTTCGCCTCAATGAGAATAGAAGATTTAATTTTTCAAATTGAATCCACAATAAAAAAATGGAACCTTTCTATGACAAATGAAGAATCATTTTTAGAATTTCGTAAACATTATAACAATACAAAAAATCCAATTGATCTATATATTCTCTCATGTTTTTCTTTTAACTACCAATTCAGATTCAATAATGATCACGAATACAACAATCCTTTTGGAAGAAACCGAAGTTATTTTTCAGAAACAATGAAATCAAATCTAATACGTTTTATGACTAAACTTAAATCCACGTCTGCAGAGTTCACATCATACGACTTCTTAAAATTTCCATTAGATAATATTTCTACTGATGATTTTGTTTATTGCGATCCTCCATATTTAATTACAACAGGTTCATACAACGATGGGAACAGGGGATTTAAAAACTGGTCAGAAGATTCTGACAAAGCTCTTTATTCCATGTTAGATGATTTAAACAATAGAAAAATTCATTTTGCTCTTTCAAATGTTTTTACACATAAAGGCGCAAGCAATGACTTCTTAATAAATTGGGCAAAGAAATACAATGTGTATCATTTACACAAAAACTATTCTAATTCAAGCTACAACACTTCTAGAGAAGGCAGCGACGAAGTTTTAATAACAAATTATAATGGAAAAAATTTATGATAGACTTTATTAAAATCGACTCTAAAAAGACACGCGCTTTTGGCTGGATCCAAGATTCAGGAAATTTAGATTCGTTATGCAATGTAGTTGCAATATTTGATTCAACAAGTTCATTTCATAATCAACTTGTTAAGAATACAATTCCAAGGCTTGTAAAAGATTTATCATTAAAAACAATAATGATTTCAGAATTAAATAAAGATACCATTTCTCTAAATTATAAACTATTGATTGGAAGCCACACAAATCCACGAAGTGAATCTCCTTGTGACGGAATAATTCAAGCGGCAGTAAAGGGACAAAAACGAGATTATATTGGAGATTGGCCAGCAGACAATTTTGTACGTTGGGCACAAGCTTTTGGTTTTATTTCATACGACTATAGCACAGATTCTTTTTTAATTACACCAAATGGTAAAGAGTTAGTTGAATCAAATAATAAAAATGAAGTTTTAATTCAATCAGCTCTTGCTTACCCACCAGCTTATAGAATTTTATCTTTGTTAGAAAATCCCAATACGATTCTTACTAAATTTGAACTTGGTCAACAACTTGGTTTTACAGGAGAAGAAGGTTTTATATCTTATCCACTTCCTAGTATTATTGCCGCAATGTCTTCAACAACAAATGCTTCTGAAAGAAATGATATACGTTCAAACTGGGAAAGCTCTTCAGATAAATATGCACGAACTATTTCCCAATGGCTTGTTTCATTAGGCTTATTGGATAATGATAAAAAAGAAATTTCTATTCAATATGGAAATCAAATTGTTTGTGAAACATTAGGTGGATTTAAAATTACTCCTGTTGGAGAACGTTACCTTAGAAATTCAAAAGGAAATAGCCGACATGGAAAATTACAAAAAATTGTTTCTTATGAAATGTTTGCAACAAAAGGAAATGACAGGGAATATTTAAGACTTAGACGTTCTTTGATTTTAAAATATCTTGTTGCAAAAAAGAAATGCTCAATTAATGATATATGTTTATTTTTAAATGATAATAATTTATCAGAATCAGATTCAACTGTAAAAGATGATGTTCTTGGTTTTATAAATTTAGGAATTGATGTTGAAATTAATAATTCGTTAATTACACTCAATGACGAAATTTCTGACTTTAGAATTCCAATATATAAAGACCTTACAAAAAAATCAGAACTTTCAAAAGAAAAAGATGAACTACGTTTAAAACTTAAAAATATTTCACATGAATATCTTTCATTAGTGGATCTTGCTTTTGACAGTACACAAAACAGATTGTTTGAAATTAAGGCAATGGATTTATTTATAAATGAATATGGATTTTATGGAAAACATTTAGGTGGATCAAATAAACCTGATGGAGCTATTTTTTCAACAGACGAAACAACTTACGGAATCATTGTTGATATGAAAGCATATTCTAAAGGGTACCCTTTGCCAATTGATCAAAGAAGAGAAATGGGTGACTACATATCTCAAAACAGAGAAAGAAATATTAAAACAAATAGTACTGAATGGTGGAAAATATTTCCCAAATCACTAAATAAATTTTATTTTATGTTTGTTGCAGGAACATTTACAGGAGACATATCTGAAAAGCTGGAAGAAATATCACTTAAATACAATATGAATGGAACTGCAATGTCCATAACAACAGCATTGCTTGCAGCAGATAAAATAAAAGGCGGCAATATGACATTACAAGACTTTTCAAAAGGAATTCTCAATACAGAATATAAATAAATCATTGTAATTTAATTTAAAATGAAAAGTGCCATTTCTAAATTCCTCATTATTTTAATTCAAAATTGACAATTGCACATCCCTAACGCTCTCAACAATATACTTCGCCCCAGCTTCTCTTAGTTCGTCCCTAGAGCCGTACCCGTACAAAACGCCCATGCAGTCCAACCCCGCTTCTTTTGCACCAAGAACATCATGCTTTCTGTCGCCAACCATTAAACATTTGTCTTTTTTAGAAAGCCCGTACTTTTCAAGAACATATTTTATAACCTCAGCTTTTCTTGCGCGAGTTTCTTCTATATCACTGCCACCACAAAATTCAAAATATTTTAGAAGATTAAAATGCTCTAAGATTTTTACAGCGTATTCTTCTGGCTTGCTTGTTGCAACGTAAAGTTTTTTGCCTGATGATTTTAAATTAGCAAGCATATTTTCTACACCGTCATAAACTTTGTTTTCATACAAACCTTTTGGCACATAATATTCGCGGTATTTTTTCATTGCAAGTTTAGATTTTTCTTCATCAAATCCGTAGAAATCACGGAAGCTGTCCAACAGTGGAGGCCCTATAAATTTGTAAAGTGGCGTTCTATCCTTAACTTCAATTCCAAAATACTTTAGCGCATACATCACAGAATTTGTTATTCCAAGCGCCGGGTCTGTAAGCGTCCCGTCCAAGTCAAAAAGAATATGATTATATTTCATTACATTTACCTTATAATTTATTTTAATGTAAGAGCGGAATGGAAAACGGTCAATTTGCGACCCTCGCCCTGTCCAGCCCGCACGTCACCGCCAGAGCTGGAGCGGATTGGCCATTTTCCATTCCGCTCGTCATCTGTTCTATATAATTGTAATGTCTTTCACTTTACAATAACTTCATAATAAACTATTATTAGCGATATGGCTATTGCTACTAGTCAACAGATTTCCCGGTACTTCGATTTGTACCAGAACACAGAAATTACGTTCACAAAAGATATAATCCACACACTAAAGATGGACCCTCGGCAGATTTATATAAAATTTCCAGGCTCCCAGTGGCCTTGCATTATAAATTCAACATCATTTAAATTAGCAAGGATAATTATAGGAACAAAAGGCGGCGCTTTCCAACAAATTTCGCAAAAAGACCCGCCTCCTGTAAACTTAAGGTTTTGTTTTGTATCTTCTGATAATCAGCCGTTAAGCTTCTTCATCACAGGCAAAGTTTCTGAAATTACACCTTACATGAACAGCAAAGATCTTGCTGTTGTAACAGTAACTTACACGCAAAGACCGCCTGATGATTTAATAGAAATGGTAGGTCATTTGCTTGATGCAAGTGTAAATTTTGTCCGCAGAAAAGAAGAGCGAATTTCAATTAACGAAGATTCACTTAGAAAATTAAACATCCCTCGAGAAGAAACAATTATCATTATTCAAAATGTGCCACGCCATTGTATTTTAAGGGATTTGTCATTTGGCGGAGCAAAAGTTATTCTTCTAGGGCTAGCACAATTTCTTGTAAACAAAGACGCTTTACTAAGAATTGCATTTGAAGAGCCTGATGAAATTGTTTCACTAAAAGGCAAAGTTACAAATGCAGAACAAGTGCAGGGACGCAAAGACATTATTTCTGTCAGCATAGATTTTGATAACGCAAGTGTTCCTCTTACATATAAAATTCATATAAACAATTTTATTACTTCAACTCGCAAAAAACTTCTTGATACACAATTCTCCGCTTCCGATGATTTTGGAACTGCAAACAATCAGCCGTCAGAAAATGCAAAAGAATCTGACTCAAAAAATGATAAAGATGCAAAAGAAAGTTCTGCTACAGAAAAATCAAATACTAAAAACGATTCCGCAGAAAGACAGCCTAGTTTAAAACAAACAGCAGAATCCAAAGATGATAAAATATCTGATTCAAAATCCGGCACAAGCAAAGAGTCAAAAGACAAACCTAATGCTGATTCAAATCAAAGTTCATCTACAGTGGATGATTCAAAAAATCAAGATTCTAAAGTCACAGAAAAAGACACTGTCCACAAAGATGCAAAACAGTCAGAATCTTTGAACAAGCAAAAATCAGCAGCCACAGAAAAAACTGCCACTGCTGAAGTGAAATAAATTTATTCTACAAATTTAATTATAAGGAAAAAACTATGAACCCAGCAAATCCAATGGATTCCATTTATTTTATTAAATTACCAGAAGGCTTTGTGCTTTCTAAAAACGCAATGCACATTGATCCAACAATTTCTTTGCCTGTGCAAAAAAAAGACAAGGACTCTCCAGGTAGTTTTAACATGGCGGAACTTTCACAGGAGCAAATTCTTGCAGGCATTCTAACAGTTCTTGCATACGACAAACAAAATCCTAACTTGTCATATTATCGTTCTATATTAAAAGACGCGCGCCCTAATATAAAACAGGAGCTTGCAGAAGCGGCAATTCTAAAAGCAAAAAATGAAGACTGGGATTTAGCAGAAGAAATTTGGCTTGCACTTCACGGTTTTGACCCAGAAGACAAAGCAATTATTCTAAACATGGCGCTCTTCTTTGACCAAATGGCAGACAGCTACCGTAAGACAGGTTTGAATGAAGACGCAGACGCTTATGACGCTTCAGCCCTTGATTATTACAAACAGGCAATGGACAGCGATCCAGAAATACCAGACGCTTTTTTCAACGCAGGTTTTTTCTATACAAAAACAAGAGACTACTCCGAAGCTAAGTCATCATTTGAAAACTACCTAGCACTTACTTGCGATATGAAAGACGAAGAGCTTGGAGAAAACGGCATTTATAAAAGAGAACGCGCTCAGGAAATGATTGATAAAATTAAAAACAGAAATCTTGAAGACACTCAGTTTAAAAATGCGTACAGTTTAATTTCAAGCGGGCAGGAAGAAAAAGGCATTGAAGAAATAAGACCATTCTTGCAGTCGCACCCAGAAGTCTGGAACGCGTGGTTCCTTTTGGGCTGGGGACTAAGAAGGCTTGAACGCTTTGAAGACGCAAAGCAGGCATTTTTAAAAGCTAGGGAATGTGACGGCGGAGATGAAAACGCGGACACTTACAACGAGCTTGCAATCTGCCAAATGGAAACAGGCGAATATGAAGAGGCAAAAGACAGCTTGATTGACGCACTTAACCTTGATCCAGACAACACAAAAATAATTAGCAACTTGGGCTTTCTTGCATTAAAAGAAGGCGACCAGGAAGAAGCCAGAAAATATTTTGCAACAGTTCTAGAAATTGATCCAAACGACAAACTTGCAAAATCAGAATACGAACAGTTGAATAAAGAAATTTAACAAAACCATTTCGCATAAGTCATATCTTACGACAAACATCTAAGAGCTTACACTTTTAGATGTTTTTTTTTAAGCATTATTTTATTGCGTCAAGATTTATTTTGTCGCCAACAGAAATATTCTTTCTTGTGTACCAGCCGCGCGGAACTTCAAGAGCATATCTTACAGAAGATGAGCTTGTTACATCGGCAAGGCTGTAAGGTGTCATTGCAAAAATATCACGGATTGTACCTTCACTGTCTATGTATGCAATAGAAAGAGCCGTTGGTGTGTCCTTCATCCAAAAGCGCAGCACTTGGTCTTTTTCAAAAACAAAGAGCATACCTGTGTCGTCCGGAATTTTTTTTCTATTCATAAAGCCGTAGTTTCTTTCTGCCTCAAGCTCAGCAATTTCCGCTTTTACAACAACAGTGCGTCCGTCTTTAGTAGCAATTTCAAGCTCTTTTTTAGGCAGCTTAAATTTTGTAGAACAGCAAGACATAAATGAAATCATCAAAGCTAATGAAAATAATGAAAGCAAAACACGAACTGTCTTTTTCATATTAAAGTCCTTCTAGAAAATTTTCACGGCTCATGTCTGCAACCGACTTATTCGCATGAGACTCTTCCTGCAATTTATCAAACACAACTTTGTCTGTGTACTTCAAAGTCAAAGGTTTTTCCAAAGACATAATCACAGAATCATTTTGCCATGTGGATTTTTCTGGATCTAAAGATTTAGGATTGCCATACTTTTTACAGAGCTTGTCAAAAACAGAATAATGGTCCATTTTCTGCTGGCTCATGTTGATTGTGATTATATAAAGCTTACCATTGTAAAATTGAAACCAGCATCTGTCTAAAAAAGAATAGCCGTTGGAAGTCGCGTCTGTTTCTATAAGAACACGGTTATCTCCAGGCAGAAGAGAAACATCTCTGTCGCCACGGTAGCCAAACTGCAAGTCGTCTTTTAACGCCTGCTTCACTTCGTCTACAGACATGCCAAGCTTAATTTTTGCATAACCAAAAGGCAATGCTTCTTCTGAAAATAAAAATGATGACAAAAACAAACATAGAGAAAAGAAAATTATTTTTTTATAGCAAATATTTACTTTCATTAACGATAGCTGTTCTGTTTGCGGTAGAATGCCGCCTGTTTTAAAAGCTCAAGCACATCTGGAATGAGAATTTTACCGTCCACAATTCTTACATGGGAATCTGTGCTCAACTTGTACATAGGGGAAGCCTGTTCGTCTTGAGGAATGCCGCACATGTTTGCAACATCATAAGCAGTCAAATCTGTTTGATAAGAAACATTAGGAGCAATTGTTATTTTGATTTTCTCAACCTGAAGAGCAAGCATATCAATCATCTTAGCAAGAGGATCATGAAGCTGAGTGTTAGAAAGCTGGCGGTACATTGACCACAAGCGGTCTGCAAGCATTGTTGTAAGGCGTGCAATTAGCTGAGGCTGTGTCGCAACCATTTGGTCAAAGTTCTGTCTGTTAACTGTCATAAGGCGGCAGTCTTCATGTGCAATTGCGCTGGCTGAACGTGGCTTGTTTTCAAGAAGCGCCATTTCGCCAAACATATCGCCTTTTTTAAGAAGAGCAAGGGTTACTTCATTTCCATCAGAAACTTTTGTAATTCTTACAGATCCTTCCTGAATAATGAACATGTCCTGCCCGCTCTGGCATTCAGAGAAAACCATTGTGTCTTTTGGATAAACACGGAGCAAGTCATTGTTGCTTTCAAAGTAAACTGCATGTGTTCTTGGCTTTAATGCAAGAAAACGCTGCTTTGCCTTTTCAACATTTTCACCTCTAGGACAAGCTTTTAAATATTGATAGTAGCCGTAAATTGCAATGTTAGGCTGCCCTACTTTTTCATAGTAAGCGGCAATTGCAAAAAGCTGTTCTGGTGAATCTATTACTTTGTTTTTTAGAGTAAGCTGTGTAAGGTTGTCGTTAAGAGTGCGCATTTTGTTTGCAAATGTGCGGATGATTTTCATAGCGACAGGAGTATTGCGCATAATAAGTTCAGGGTACTGGTCGCGTCGTACAGAAATTGCAACAACATCTGTCAAAGCAACTACACTTTCAATTTGGCTGTGCCCTGACATACAAGGAATAACGCCAACGAAGTCTCCAGGACCAAGCATATCTGGAGTTGCGCCTGGCACTTCATTTTCATGGTGGCAACGGACTCTTCCACTTTGAATAATATAAAATCGGTCGCTTTCGGATTTCCCTTCAACAACCATGTAAGAGTCTTTTCTGAAATTTACAAATGACAACTGTAACAATTTTTAATCCACCCTATCTGTATAAGTATATGTTTCAAAACTCTATTTGTCAATTAAACAGAGTACAACCTTACTTTATTATCGGAATAAACAAATGACTTCATAAGGAAATTAAACTTGTTCGTCAAAGCCTTTGCCGCAAAAAACAACTTCTGGCTCTAAAGTAAAGCCTGTGTCTTCCTTAACTTTTCTTTGAACAAGATTCACTAAATTGTATATATCCTTTGCAGTTGCGTTTCCGTTGTTTATAATAAAGTTTCCATGCCACGGTGCAACTTGGGCGCCACCCATAACTGTTCCTTTTAGTCCCGCTTCATCAATTAAAACTCCGCTTGGCTTTCCGGCTTCATGATTGTTTTTAAACACACTGCCTGCGCTTGGTGCCTTAAAGTGACCTTTTGCAATTCTAGTCTGAATGTAAATGTCGTTCTGCTTTTTTATTAACATTTGTATTTCTGGCAACGCGGCGCTTGTTCTGTCAAAGATGTTCTGGCTTAACGCAACGCAGGAAAACACAACTTTTGAAACAAGTGAATTCTTTTGCATAAAAGGCGAATGTTTGTAGCCCCAGTCATTATCATTCATATTGTATGATTTTACAATTGAATCTTCCTCTATTTTTTTAACATCGCCTGATTTTACATTTTCACTTGATGAATATTTTTTTAAACAGGCTTTTATTTCATCAAGATTCGACAAATCTAAATATTCAACTGAGCTTATGACTTCGCTTATGCTTTTTTCAAAACAGCGCGCGTTCATGTAGCAAGCGCCGCCCACAGTGCCAGGAAGCCCCGCAAATTTTTCCATGCCGGTAATGCCGTACTTTGCGCAAAAATCAGAAACTTCATTCATTTTAACACCGCTAGAGCACTCAACAAAAACTTTTCTTGGCGCAAGGTTCAGCTTTATTGCTAAATCGCGTACAGAACTGTCTAAAAGCTTTAAGCAGCTATCTTCCTCTGATTTTTTGAAGCAAATGCCTTTTATTTTTTCTGTTGAAACAACCGCTCCTTCAAAGCCTTCGTCGCTTACTATTAGATTGCTGCCACCGCCAACCTTAAAAACAGGAACACCGCTTTCTGAGCATAAAGCAAAAACTTCTGCGGCGGCCATAACAGTTGACGGTTCTGCAAAAAGAGCCGCGCTGCCGCCAACCTTCATTGTAGTGTGGTTTTTCATCACTTCATCATATTTTATATCGCCTTCAAAAAAGTGCGACTTATTGATATTTTCGCCTATTTCTCGTATGCTATCTTTCATATATTCTATTATACATAAAGAATTAAAAAGTTACGAGATGTTAGCAAAACTTGATTTGCTAGCTAAAAAAAGCGCTTTGGAGGAACTATGGGATTACGTTTATACAACACTTTGGGCCACGAAATGCAGGATTTTGTTCCAATCACACCAGGTTTTGCTGGCTTCTACGGATGCGGGCCTACAGTTTACAATTATGCCCATATTGGCAACTTGCGCGCTTATGTTTTTCTAGACACGCTTGACCGCACATTAACTTTCTTAGGATTTGACAAAAAGCACGTCATGAACATTACAGACATTGGACATTTAACAGGCGACGCTGACGAAGGCGAAGACAAAATGCTCAAAACTGCTAAAGAAAAGCATGAATCTGTTCTAGAGGTGGCTCAGTTCTACACAGACGCTTTTTTCAAGGACCTAGACTGCTTGAACATAATAAGGCCGGATGTTGTTTGCAAGGCAACAGAGCATGTTCCAGAAATGATTGAGCTGATTAAACGGATTGAAGCAAACGGACACACTTATATGTCGGGCGGGAACCTTTACTACGACGTTACAACATTCCCTCATTACGGCGACTTGGCAAACATCAATATAAACGACTTAAAGGCTGGCGCTAGAATTGAAGTTGACAAGAACAAAAGATGCCCTTACGACTTTGTGCTTTGGTTCACAAAAAGCAAATTTGAAAATCAGGCGTTAACTTGGGAAAGCCCGTGGGGAAGAGGCTATCCTGGATGGCATATAGAATGTTCCGCAATGAGCATGAAGTACTTGGGCGAGCATTTTGACATTCATACAGGCGGAATTGACCATATTCCTATTCACCATACAAATGAAATTGCACAAAGCGAAGGCGCTACTGGCAAAAAGTGGGTTAACTACTGGCTGCATAACGAGTTCCTTGTTATTGCAAAAGATAAAAAATCCGCAGAAAACGGCGAGGGCGCAAAAATGTCCAAGTCTAGCGGTAACTTTTTAACACTTCAGACACTTATAGGTAAGGGCTACAATGCGTTGGACTACAGGTTCTTCTTGTTGGGCGGACATTACCGTAAGCAAATCTACTTTAGCTGGGACGCAATGGACAGCGCTAAAAACTCAAGGGCGGCTCTTGTTCAAAGAATTGCAAAGCTTGCAGAAAATGCAGGAGGTGTTGCAACTCTAGACACTGCAAAGAAATACGCTAAAGCAGAAGCGGCAGATGTCAAAAGCTTGAGTGAAAAGGCCGAGAAGTACATTTCTGACTTCAAGGCTGCCTTGGAAAACGACCTTTCCACACCGGTTGCAATGAGCGTACTTCAGACTGTTGTAAAAGACAGCTCTCTTGAACCAAAAGAGGCAGTGGAGCTTGTTCACAGAATGGACAGCGTTACGGGCCTAAGGCTTGTAGAAAGCGCAAAAGAGGCGCTGGAGTCAAAATCAACAGCCGCTAGTGTCAACACACATGAAGGCGACTCTGAAGCTGATGAAATAAACGCTCTTGTAAAAGAACGCACAGAAAGCAAGAAGGCAAAGAATTTTGCACGTGCCGATGAAATAAGAAAAATTCTTACAGAAAAAGGCATTGTAGTAACAGACACCCCTAACGGCCCTGTCTGGGAAAGAAAATAGTTTCTTAAGTGTAACCTAAAGGGGTAATTGTGTTTTCTAATTATGAAGAAGTTCCTGCAAACAAAGGGAATCAAATAAAATGCGACAATCCGCAGGACTTCAAAACATTATACGATGCAACAATGCAGCTGCTTTTCAAAGTTTCATTCCGTGTTGTAAACGATGAAGAAGCGGCAGAAGACTTGGTGCATGATTCATACATAAAGGCCAACGAAAAAAAGCTTGTGTTTCCGTCGCTTGATGACGCAAAATTCTGGCTTATACGCGTTGTAAAAAATGCCTCGCTTAACTATGTAAAAAGAAAGGCAAGGGAAAGCAGGGCGTACCACAAGGCATTGTATGAAGGAAGGCAGCAATTTGACTCTGGTGAAGTTGATTTGCTAAAGGCAGAAGCAGTTAAGTCGGCGCAAGATGCACTTAACCAGCTGCCTAATAAACTAAAAGAAGTCATAGTTCTTCGTGAATATGGCGATTTAAATTACAAGGAAATTGGCAAGGTGCTTGGAATAACAGAGGGGAACGTCAAAGTACGTGTTTTCCGGGCAAGAGAATTGCTATCAAAAATTATAGGAGCAGATGATGTCTACATGTCCTGAAAAAGATATTCATTCAATCTACTTAGACAACGAACTTCCTGCGGCTTATGTTGCAGAGTATGAAAACCATGTAAAAGCATGTCCAAGTTGCCAGGCTGAGTTAAACAAACTTAAAGCTTTGCACCAGTCATTTGCGGCTGACTGCAAAAACATAACTCTTACCCCAGAGGCTATGAAGGCAAGTTTTGAAAGGTTGCAAGCACGTCTTTCTTACAGCAAGGTCACTGAAAAGAATGTTCATCCTTTCAACATATTTAAGAACTCTTCTTCCTACAAAACAATAATTGGTTTTGCGGCAGCGGCGGCTGTTATTGCAGTGATTCTGCCTGTTAGAATTTCAAACAA
>JBAXYY010000052.1:0-16487 GCA_041670585.1 Treponema sp.
ACAGCCGCGCTTGACCCGGAGATGGTCCGTGAAGTTCTAGACGTAATGATTGACTTGGCAAAAGAAGGAAAGACAATGCTCATTGTAACCCACCAGATGCAGTTCGCACGTGCAATTGCAGACAAGGTTGTTTTTATTGACGGCGGAAAAATTATTGAAGAAGACAAGCCTGACGTTTTCTTTACTTCTCCTAAGACTGAGCGCGCTAAGAAATTTCTTGATGTGTTCCAGTTTGATTCTATAAAGAAATAAAAAACGGAGCAACCAAAGAAAAGCTTTTGCCTTCAAAGATTACTCCGCTTAAAAAATTATAAATCAAAAAAGTATTAATTATTAATTTTCAATTACTGAATATTTCCGCCTTCAACGACAAGAGAATCTGCATCAGCGGCTTCCCCGTAAACTGGACGCAATGTCGCTTCGTAGTCGTTGTGGAAGAAGGTTTCGCTTGCAAGAGATTTTATTTCATTGTTAATCCAGTTGAGCAATTCTGTGTTGCCTTTCTGAACTGCTGGCGCAATAGAATCAAGGCTGCCCAAAGACTCAATGCCAACTTTAAAGCCTGGATTTTCCAAAGCCCAAGCAAGAACTTCTGTGTTGTCTGTAGAAAGTCCCGCGCCTCTTCCGTCAAGCAAAGCGTTGTATGCTTCTGAGTATTGGTCGAACTTTAAAAGTTTTACATCAGGATAATTTTTTGTAAAATAAGTTTCCGCTGTTGTCCCCTTGCTTATGATTAAAGTTTTTCCATTCAAGTCCTCTGGCTTTGTAACAAGAGCGCTCTCTGGAGAAACAACACCAAGAGCCACCTTCATGTAAGGAAGTGCAAAGTCAACTTTTTCAGCGCGCTCAGGCGTGTTTGTAAAGTTAGCAAGAACAATGTCAACTTTTCCAGTGACAAGGTACTCTACGCGGCTAGCGGCCTCAACAGGAACATACTCAGCTTTTACGCCCAAGTCCTGCGCAATTCTGTTACCAAAGTAAACATCGTATCCTTGATAGATTCCGTTTTCATCAACATAGCCAAAAGGCTTTTTGTCGCTGAACACTGCGATGATTACTTTTCCACTTTCTTTTATCTGCGCAATTGTGCGGGCAGAAGTTTTTGATGAAGTGCTTGACTCGCCGACTGTAGTTTTTTTAGCGCATCCTGTAAACAAAGACGCTGTAAGTAGAACTGCAAGTGCAATAATTATTTTACTTGATTTCATATACATCCTCCAAGATTTATATTTCCTACTAAAGTAGTAGCTTTTATATGAAATGTCAAGAGATTGTAAAAAAAATTCAAATTTAAAGATTGAAAGCTTAAAAATAAACTTTACATATATGAAATAATCTACTCAAGTATACTTGCAATTATACTTGATTTATTTTGTTACAGCACTTATATTATTAAAAAGGAGGCTGAACTATGCCACAGATTTCTTTATATGTAAAAGAGCCATACTACTCAAAAATTGAAAAGGCTGCAAAGAACGCAAAAACATCAATTTCTAGCTGGGTTCTTGATAAAATTATCCCTCAAATTGAGCCTTCGTATTCCCAAGAATTTATTGATCTATTCGGTTCTGTAAAAGATGATACTTTTAAAAGGCCTGATCAATTGTCTTTTAAAGATGATTCTAAAAGGGAGAATTTCTGATGTATTTTCTAGATACAAAAACCTGCATTTATTTTCTAAACGGAAAATATGAATCAGTTAAAGAAAAGCTTCTTTCTACCGCTTCAGGAGAAATAAAAATTCCGGCCATTGTAAAAGCAGAATTATTATACGGCGCTAATAAAAGTCAAAACAAATTATCAACATTAAAAAAACTAAATACTTTTCTTGATGCTTTTGAAATTATTCCTTTTACAGATGAAATGAGTTTTTCATACGCAGACATTAGAGCTTCCCTTGAAAAAAAGGGAACACTGATTGGGCCGAATGATTTGTTTATTGCTTCCACTGTTTTACAACTAAACGGAACGCTTGTAACAAACAATGTTGACGAATTTAAAAGAGTTCCAAAACTAAAAATTGAAAACTGGGTAAAGTAAATTAGATAAATACATAAATGGAGCCTCTAAAACATTATATGAACTCATGCCCACTTATTTTCTATTTACAAATTATTGTAAATTGTCAATTAACAGTATTTATAATAGTTTTTTTAACAACATTGACTATTCGTACTCTAAATAGTACTATTAAAAAAGAGGTATGATATGGATATGGTTTTAACTGCTAATCAATTAAAGGTTCAAGGTGTCACAGCTATTGATGAAGCCGTTGCTGAAAATGGAAGCGCCATTATTAGCATCAGAGGCACAGAAAAATATGTCGTAATGAAAATAGAAGATTACGACAAACTTAGAGAGCTTGAACTTGACGCTGCAATAAAAGAAAGCAAGAAAGATATTGCGTCTGGAAAATTTCATTCCGATGGAATTGAAAAACACATGAAGAGGGTCTTGGGTGTATAAACTAATATTCACAGACTCTTATGAAAAAAGAGCAAAGAAGTTTCTAAAAAAGCATCCTGAAATTATAAATCAATATAAAAAAACGCTTGAGCTTTTAAGCCTTAATCCATACCACCCTTCATTAAGACTTCATTCTTTTAAAACACAATCTTTTGAAGGATACTCAGTTACTATAAATTTGCAGTACAGAATTTCAATTGATTTTCAAATAAAAAAAGAGACAATTATTCCAATTGATGTTGGCGACCATAAGGAAATATATGGGAAAGATTAAAAGATCTATTTTCTATTCTCGTTGAATATCCCGCAAAAAATCAGTATTATCATTATAAGAAATAAGTACATTTTATAGGAGTAAAATAAATGGCAGACACAATGCACCCTTTGAAAAAAAATCCAAATTGGAAAGGAAGAAGAGGACCGGTCGTTCTAGTAATTATGGACGGCGTTGGTTATGGCAAATATGAAGACGGAGACGCTGTAAAAGCAAGCCGCATGAAGTGGCTGGATACTCTTACAAAGTTAAGCCCTCACACAAAGCTAAAGGCACACGGAACAGCAGTTGGACTTCCTTCAGATGCAGATATGGGCAACAGTGAAGTTGGACACAATGCAATGGGATGCGGCCGTGTATTCGCGCAGGGAGCAAAGCTTGTTTCTGATTCAATCAAGACAGGCAAAATGTTCCAGGGCGACACTTGGAAAAAACTGATGAAGAATGTTGAAGATAAAAACACAACTCTTCATTTTATAGGTTTGATTTCTGACGGAAACGTTCACTCACACATAGACCACTTGAAGGCAATGATTACTGAGGCAAACAAAGAAGGCGTTAAAAAAATCAGAGTGCACGCGCTTCTAGACGGCCGTGATGTTGACCCAACAAGCGCTCTTGTTTACATAACTCCACTTGAAGAATTTCTTGCAAGCTTTAAAGGCTGCGACTATAGAATTGCATCTGGCGGCGGAAGAATGTACATGACAATGGACCGCTACAACGCTGACTGGAGCATGGTAGAGCGTGGATGGAACGCACATGTTTTAGGCGAAGGCAGGCAGTTCTCATCAGCAACAGAAGCAATTGAAACTTACCGCAAAGAAGTTCCAGGCGTTCTTGACCAGGATATGCACGAATTTGTTATTGCAGAAAACGGAAAGCCTGTTGGAACAATCAACGACGGCGACAGTGTAATTTACTTTAACTTCCGTGGAGACCGCGCTCTTGAAATTACAAACGCATTTGAAACTCCAGCAGACAAAGAGTTCACACACTTTGACAGAAAAAGAGTTCCAGCAGTTGAATATGCCGGCATGATGGAATACGACGGCGACTTGCACATTCCACATCAGTACTTGGTAACACCACCTGCAATCGACAGGGTTATGGGCGAGTACCTTGTAAAAAGCGGTGTGCATCTAATGGCAATAAGCGAAACTCAGAAGTACGGCCACGTAACATATTTCTTCAACGGAAACAAGCTTGGTAAATTTGACGACAAGCTAGAGGATTATGTTGAAGTAAAATCAGACGTTGTTCCATTTGAGCAGAGGCCTTGGATGAAGTGCGCAGAAATTGCAGATAAAGTAATTGAAGCAATAAAGAGCGGCAAATACGACCACATCAGACTTAACTTCCCTAACGGCGACATGGTTGGACACACTGGTGTTTTCAATGCAGTAGTTTGTTCAATGGAAGCAATGGACTTGCAGCTTGGCAGAATCAAAAAAGCAATTGATGAAGCGGGCGGAATTATGTGCGTAACAGCTGACCATGGCAACAGCGACGATATGTTTGAGCACGACAAAACTGGCGCTGTAAAAAAAGACAGCTCAGGCGAGCCTAAAGCAAAAACAAGCCACAGCTTGAACCCAGTTCCAGGAATCATCTACGACCCAGAGTTCAAGGGCGACTATGACAACACAAAGCTTAACGAAGGCTTGGGCATTTCTTCATGGCCGGCAACACTTATGGAGCTTATGGGATTTGTTCCACCAACTGACTATGACAAGTCTATGATCAACTTGAAGTAAGCTTTTATTTAATCCACTTCTGTCGTTTGAATGAAGATGTCATTCCAGCAGAAACGGAGGAATCTGTTTTTTATAAGAGCCTGTTTGTAGAAATACGGACAGGCTTTTTTTACATCAAGACATTGAACTTATTCTATTTTCTGCTATATTTAATATGCATTATAAACACAAATATTATATAATTTATTCAATGGGAAAAATATGATTTCAGCAAAAAAAGTAAGCAACACATTAGGAATCTCAACAGCTACTTTTCTTAATTGGCAAAAGGAAGGGCTTATTCCCAAAACTCCAAATATTGATAATGATGATACTTATAGAAATTATATTCACAATATTAAAAAAAATGTTGGAACAAAACTTTCTTCTAGAGCAAACCGATCCATGTCAACAGAAAAATTTATTATCTACCAAGGAATAAAATTAGAAAGCAGAAAGCAACTTTTATTAAAATTAATTGAGACATTTGAAAATAGTAAATTAACAATAGAAGAAGGTGTTCTTGCGTTGATTATCTGTCAATTAACAAGTGAAAACTTATTATCAAACAACTGGCTCTTAAATCAAAAAACAAGAATTGAAGTAAATTGCAAAAAATGGCTTATAAGCATCACCGAAAATAATATCATAACAAAAAAAAGTATTCTTTCACTTTTCTCTAACTTCAAAGTTTCAAATGAAAATGATGATATACTTGGAGCATTCTATCAATCGGTACAAAGTATTTCAGAAAAATCAACAAAAGGAAGCTTTTATACACCAACAAATTTATTAGAAAACATCAATATTGAATCTGGAAAAACTGTTTATGATCCTTGTTGTGGAAGTGGAAATATTCTTTTAAATGTAATCTCAAATAAACATGACTCTTCTTTAGTTTCTGCATCAGATATAGATGAAACAGCATTGAAGATTTGTGAGGCAAACCTTGTCTTGTTCTTCCACAATCCAAATATAAAATCAAAAATATCTAAGAAAAGTTTTCTTCAGACTACAGATATTTTCTGTGATAAATATGATTTCATTATTACAAATCCTCCGTGGGGTGCAAAATTTTCTGCTGCTGAAAAAAAAATACTTTCAAGCAACTATGCTTTTTTAAACAGTACTGAGTCTTTTGCAATTTGTTTATTTAATGCAGTCCAGCTATTATCAGATAACGGATCATTATTTTTCTTTTTGCCAAAATCATTTTTAAATGTTAAATGCCATAAAGAAATTAGAAAAATAATTCTTAACCAAAAATCTTCATTATCAATTAAATTACTTGGAAACGCATTTAAAGGCGTTGTTTCTGAAGCAATTCTTTTGGAATTTGACAAATTAAAATGTTCAAATCAAATAAATATTTCTTCAAAAGACAATACATATAAAATAGAAAAATCAGACTGTAAAACTCCAGACTATTTTATTTCTGTAAAGTCAGATAATCAGGACTCAAAAATAATAGAACATATTTATTCTTTTCCACATACAACATTAAAAAACAATGCTGATTTCGCACTTGGAATAGTAACAGGCAATAATGAAAAATTTATTTCAGAAAAAAAAGAAAAAAATCAAGAAGCAATTTATAGAGGTAAAAGCATAAATCCTTTTCTTTTATCAGAACCTTCAGAATATATTGAATTTACTCCAGAAAAATTCCAGCAAACAGCCCCAACAAAACTGTATAGAACAAGAAAAATAGTTTACCGCTTTATATCAAATAAAATTATCTGCTGCATTTCAGAACAAAATGAACTTATGTTAAACAGCGCAAATATTTTCATTCCAAAAATAGATTATCCTTTTGAAACTATTGTATGCCTTTTCAATAGCTCAATATATTCTTTTATTTATAAGAAAAAATTTGATTCAATAAAAGTCTTGCGAAGTCAAATAGAAGATTTACCCTTACCTAATTTCACATCGTCACAACATAAAGAACTGCTTTCTATTTATAAAAAAATACTTTCCACAAAAAAAATAATGGACGGCATTTTAGAAATAGATTCTTTGCTATGTAATTTTTTATCAATTTCTGACAAGGAATTTAATCATATAAAAGGAAATATCAAGGAGAAATAAATGGAAGTTTTAGAATCAGAATTAGATAACTTAATTGAAAAACTTAAAGATAAAGTAACTTTTAAAAATCAACTAGAGTCTTTAAATTCAATTTATCCATTTTCAAAATATGAATATATAATCAGCAAATTGCTTTCTGAAAAAATTTTATCTTATGAAGAGTATATTGACCTTAGGGATGAATATATAGAAAGAAATTTATTTCTATATGTTTTTGAGTTAACTGGACCAAGAAGTTTTGGAGACACCTGGGCTTTCTCTCACCTTAAAACAATAGAGCCATCACTTGAACAAGCAACAAGAAAAAGAGAGCCTTCCTATCAAGGTGAATACGACATGCTTTTACCATACAACGGAGAATCCATTAAGATAGAAGTCAAGGCAAGCCGTGCTGTAGACAGGGATAAAAACGACATGCCTCTTTATCAAAAAGCTTTATCTTCTTCATCGAAAGCTAATTTTCTTATGAACTTTCAACAAATAAAGCCTTCCTGCTGTGATGTTTTTGTTTGGCTCGCAGTTTACAGAGATAAAATAAGATATTGGGTAATGAAAAATACTGTTGTTGCAAATAATCCTGATTTTTGTCCTCAGCACAGAAATGAAGAGACCGCAAGCAGAGAAAAAAATTACGACAAGGCTTCTATCTTTGAAGGTCAAATAATGATTCATAATTCTAACATAGACACAATTTCTCCTTATGAAGTTGATAGCAGACAATTACGACAAGCTATTATCGAGCAGTACGAAAGCTAATTTTTATAAGAGCCTGTTTGTAGAAATACGGACAGGCTTTTTTATCCTATAAGTTTATTTCAAAACTCTCATTCAAATGATATAATGCATTTACAAAAAGATTTTCAAAAAAAAATCATCTCACGGAGGCATATATGAAATTAACATTCAGGACATTCAAGGGAAGCTTTGGCGTTTCAGAAGACTACATTCTGCTGCACAACTTTCTAGTAAAAAGCAAAAACACTTCTTACACGTACGCCCGCTTGGACTGGATGATTACACACAAGCCTTACCTAGAAGAACAATATCTATGCAAAATCGGAATGTGGTTTGACGGTGACGAACTTGTAGCTTCAGATTTATTCGACACAACAATGGACGATATTTTTCCAATCACACTTAAAGGTTATGAATCACTTTATCCGGAAATGATTGAGTACGCGCAAAAGAAAATGGTCAGAAAAGAAAATCCAGACTTTAGAATTTTTATAGACGATTCAAATATAAGTTTGCAAAAAGTAGTGGCAAAAGCAGGATTTAAAGCAACAGAATCAAAAGACATGGTGGCCCGCTTTGACTTTGACGACTCAAGCACAGACTACAAACTTCCAAAAGGTTTTTCTGTTGTTTCACTTCAAGATGAAAAGGACTACAAAAAATACTTGCTATGTCTGCACAAAGGTTTTGACCACGAAGAAAATGGTGAAAAGTTCGAGTACAATCAAGAAATAGAAAATATTGTTGCAAGCTCAATGGAAAGAAAGTTTGTTGACTTAAGCCTAAAGATTGCAGTAAAAGCTCCAGACGGAGAATTTGTTTCTTACTGCGGAATGTGGTATGACAAAAACTCTGACTTCGCTTTAATAGAGCCTGTTGCGACTGTTCCAAAATACAGAAAAATGGGGCTTGGAAAAGCGGCTGTTCTTGAAGCTTTACACCGAGTGTTTATTTTAGGCGCAAATTTTGCAGTTGTTGGCTCAAACCAACAGTTCTATTATTCAATAGGGCTACGTCCTTATACAACAGGAACTTTTTGGACAAAGTAAGATTATATTGAAAATGAAATTGTCTAAAGAAAATTATTTAAAACTTATACGCGCTGCATTCTCACTAATTGTAATAACAGCGATGTTTTACGCTTCATCAAAATTAAATGAAAGTGAAATTATTTTTCCAGAAGTTGCGGCGCTTTTACTTGGCGGCTGGATAAATAAAAAAGAGCCCTGGACAATTTCTAAACCAAGAATGTGCGTTCTTATGTCTGTAGGCTCGCTTGCGGGAATGTTGTTGGCAAGAAGCTCCATGCCCTTTGCAGTCAAGGTTTTATTAGGCTTTATCTTCATAGCGTTTTTTTTAATTTCAACGCGGACAACTTTGTACCCAGTTATTTCGTCGTGCATACTTCCAATATTTTTACACACAACATCTTTTGTTTACCCAATAGTTGTAACAACACTTGTTTTAATTGTAGCTTTAGGCCAGAAACTTTTTGAAGCAACAGGTCTTAGGGAAAAAGAGATATTCACCCCTGTTCAATTAAGAAATCCTCAGCTTATAAAAATGTGGATTTTAAGAACCGCAGTTTTTTTTATTGTGGCGGCGGCCCCTTTTATTTTTAACAAAATACTTTTTGTGGCGCCTCCTTTAATTGTGACTTATGCTGAATTTACAAATCCAAAATTTGCGCTTCATAAATATTGGTTCCGCACTTTGATTGTAATTTTTTCAGCGTCAATTCTTGGAGCGTTAGGAAGATATTTTTTCTGCATCAATTTTAATGTGCCAGCTTTTATAATTATATTTTTTTCTGCAATTATACTTTTAATTTTAATGCACTTTCTAAAACTGTACTTTCCACCTGCGGGCGCTGTTCTTATGCTGCCGTATCTTCTTCAAACAAACGCACTTCTGCCCTACCCTGTTCAGATTTTAATTGGAGCTTCAATTTTGATTTTTGCCGCAAAGATTGTTGCTTGGATTATTAAAGAAAAAATCTTATCTACAAAATAAAATAGAGCATCTCTAAAAGCTTAAGTTTTTAAAAATTCCAAATATTTGTAAAAGCTGAAGTTTTTGAATATTCACGATATATTTTGAAAATTCCAGCTGATTTCAAAAATTCTTCACAAATTCGTAAATATTTTACTATTTTTTTGTCTTTTTTATCATTTCAAAACAAATATCTATATGTAGTGTTTTCTATTGTTTAACTTTTAAAAATTTTAAAATCAGAAAAACTATAAAGAGGAAATTTTTATGAAAAATACAAAGCCGCAAGTAAGAGAGATGGTCTTGGAAAATGGAATGTCATTTCCAACAGATGAAGAATTGATTATGTTGATTTTGGGTCATGGGACTCAACAAATGCCTATTGAAAAATTAGCGCATAAAGTTATTTGCACAATTGACGACAGCAATGATGACGACAGAATGCAAAAACTTTTGTCAGTAGAAGGAATTGGAAAAACAAAAGCTTTGATTGTATCTGCCGCTATTGAATTAGGTAGAAGAAAATACTCACACTTAAAATCAGTTATAAAAATTCCAAGCGATATTGTTCCTTATGTTCAGCATTACGCAATGGAGCAAAAAGAGCATTTCATTTGTGCCACAATAAACGGCGCGCATGAGCTGATTGCAACAAGAGTCATTTCAATTGGCACTGTTAATAAAACTATTATTCATCCAAGGGAAATTTTTGCGGAGGCTGTAGCAGAAAGGGCTTCTGGTATAATCTGTTGCCACAATCACCCTTACGGTTCCTGCGTTCCAAGCGAGGCTGACTGCGAGTCAACAAAAGTTTTACAAAAAGCTGCTGACATTTTAGGCATTTCTTTTTTAGACCATATAATAATTACAAGAGACGGTTATTACAGTTTTTTAGAGCATGATCTTTTAGATGATACGAACAAGTCATAGGTGCACCTTTAAAATAAATTTTTAAATGCATCTAAGATTATTTTCATATAACAGTTTATTAAATTTACAGCAATGGTCAAATTAAAATTTTCATAGTATACTAATTTCATGAAGAATAAAAAAATTATTTGTACAATCTTATTTTCACTACTTGCAACAATTTTTATTTTTGCAGAAAAGGCTGTTATTTCTGACGCAGAACCACTAGAAGACTCTTCTGCTCAAGAAAACAGAATCTCCAACGACCCAAATTTTCTTAGTGAAAAAGAAGAGCATCTTGAGCAAAAAAAAGACACAGCCTTGACTGTACAGACAAACGTAACAAGCGCAAATGTTTATTTAAATGGAAACTACAGAGGCACGACTCCTCTTACAATAAAAAATCTAACACCAGGAAAATACAAGCTTAGGGTAGAAAAACAACATTACCAAACTCGCGAAATAAATGTAAATGTAAAGCGCGGGCAAAGAATAACTTATAATATTGACCTTGTAAGAATTATAGGCAAAATTTATTTCAATGTGAATCCTTCAAACGCAACAGTTCAATGCGACGGCACTATGGTTAATTCAAATATTTGCACTGTTGACGAAGGCTCCCACAATGTAACTGTTAAATGCTTTGGATACAGAACATGGTCGTCTTCAGTTTCTGTCATTCGAAATACAATAAGAAAAGTTTCTGTAGAACTAGAAGAAGCTCCTTTTGAAATTTCTTCAATTTACTCTTCAAAATCTTCATTCAATCCAAAAAACGCAGGCTCTCTTGGAACAACAGACATAAGTTTTTCTGTAACAGCCCCAGCTTCTGGCATATTAACAATTAGAAATAATTACGGTGAAGAATTTTTTAGAACAGGTTTTTCTAATTTTGCAACATGGAATTATTCATCATCTTGGAACGGGAAAAAATCAGACGGCACTTTTGCACCTAACGGAGTATACACAGCAACACTAGAGGCAGGCGGGCAGACATCTTCTTGTTCGTTTAAAATTGACTCTTCAATTTCATACCCAGCGCTTTCTTTGACATACGACGGCTCAGGGCTTGGTTCTGTTGCTTCTGCACAAATGTATCCAGGGAACACAATGATGTTTAACTTTAGTGTTGGTCCAAACTTTGACATTACAAACGGCGGCTTATATGGTGTTCCGTTTAAAGCGCAGTTTGGCTGGGCAGCGGCTGACTGGTTTGAATTTGCAACATCATTTAAATTGATGTTTGGCACAGTGAACACAACTTCATTAAATTTAACTGCAAAGTTCGGAGGAAGCGCTCTTATTTTTGACAGCGCAAAATTATGCTATGCGCTTAATTTTAGATTTGGCTCATCTTCAAAAGGAATATACTTTCCTTACGGAGCAGATGTTGGGAACGGTCTTGGAACTGGTTTAATGGCAGGATTAGATATTTTTAATTTCTATATAGGATTTGCTTCTGAATTTATTTATAAGCCAGTTGTTGGAACAGGCTCTAAAGGTGATGATCTTGCATGGAAGAACGGAATTATAATTCAACACCGGTCAACTTCTGCGGCGTTAGGAATTTTTGCTTCGGTAGACTCTTGCTTTGGCTCTTATAATTACGAAGATGATGACAACTACATATATTCAGGCACAATTTGCAGTTTAACTCGCGCTGTAGATTCTGGCGTTGAAGGAAGCATGTATTTTCCAAACTCAAGCGTTGCGGCAGTTGGCAGAATCGGAATCATTTGGTATCCTCTAGATGAAGAAAACCAGTTATATCAATATGGAGAAATTGGAATCAGCATTGTTTTCTAAAGCTATTATTAAAATTTTAAAGGCGAACAATGGAAGGCTCATCTGTAAATTTTTTAAACATCTTAACGTTGATTATCAACATAGCAAATTTATTTTTCATTTTATTTGTAATGTTCTTTGAACGAAAGGATGCGTCAAGAAGACTTATCTGGATTTTTATTCTTTATCTTCTTCCTTTTGTAGGCTTAATTTTCTATATTTTATTCAGCGGTCATTTTTTCACTGGTTCAAAAAGAATGAAGGAAGCGAACAGAACAGTTACAACTCTTTTAAAACCTGTTCTTGTTAACCAGCAGGAATTTCTAATTGAATCCAGCACTAAATTTCCAAACCACGTAATGAACAATTATCTTCCTCTTGTTGAAATGAACATTTCTAAATGCGACAGCCTTCTTGTTTCTACAGACTCACTACGACTTTACACAACAGGGCAGGATTTTTTTAAAGACTTGTGTGTTGATTTGGAAAACGCAAAGCACACAATCTACATGGAATATTTTATTTTCAAGTCTGATAAAATTGGCAAACAGATTATGGAGATTCTTTGTAGAAAAGCAAAAGAAGGTGTTGTTGTAAAATTACTATATGACGATTTAGGCTCACTTTTTACAAGAACAAGATTCTTTAAGCAGCTTGATAAAGCAGGAGGGCAAACAAGGCCGTTCTTTCAAATAAGAATAGGCTTTCCTTTCACATTAAATTACCGAAACCACAGAAAGACAACTGTAATAGATTCAACAATCGCTTACACCGGCGGAGTCAATATTGGCGATGAATATGCAAATCAGAGCAAACGTATAAAATTGAACTGGCGAGACACTGTTATAAGAATGACAGGCGCAAGCGTTCTTACAATGCAAGGAAATTTTTCTATTGACTGGTGCGCAATGGACGCTTGGTACGACCATGCAAAAACTTCCAAAGAAATTATTTCTCACTACCCACCTGAAGTTATAAAGGAAATAACAAAAACAGTTAAAACAAATACTCAAGATGAACTGTTTGCTTCTGTTTTTAAATATGGACACATTCCAACTCAAATAATCACAGCGGGACCTGACGAAGCGCACAAGGCAAAAATAGAGGACGCTCTTTTAAAGATGATTATGAGCGCAAAAAAATATGTTTATCTTCAGTCGCCATATTTTACTCCAGACGAACAATTCTACACAGCGCTTAAAATAGCTGCGTTCAGCGGTGTTGACGTAAGGGTGATGATTCCAGGACAGTGGGATAAATTTTACATGAAGGCTGCATCTTCTGAATTTGCACGTCAGATGATTGGCGAAGGAGTGAAGGTCTATTTGTACAACGGCTTCATTCATTCAAAGACAATTGTTGTTGACGGAAATGTTTGCTCAATTGGAACAACAAACATTGACAACAGAAGCTTTTCACTTCACTTTGAGCAGAATGTTGTTTTCTACGACGAAGGATTTGCTTCTGAATGTGAGTGCATTTTCTTAGAGGATATTAAAAACTCATCACCTGTGCACAAAATTTACTATGATAAAAAGCCTATGATAGTAAGGGCATTTTGGTCTTTCTGCAAATTGTTCTCGGCTCTTATGTGATTTAAGTTATTTCAAAAAGCTGAAGTTTTAGATAACTTAAAACAAAATATTTTTGACATACTATAGCGAATTTATTATACTTAATATATGAAACTTTATTCAAAACATCAGGTTATAATTCGTTCCGCAATAAGCGCATTGGCGGCGGCTGCAATTGCAGTTGCCATAGTTTTAGCAGTTACCTTGCCAAATAAAAAATCATCTTCTTCTGAAAACAAAACAAGCACAGAAGACTTGGCACAGGTTGCAGAATCTTCTTCACAAGACACAACTTCACTTCCAGAAGTCACGCTCCAGACAAACACGCCGTCCCTTACAACTGTCACAAACAATGACAACAACTACACTCAGGACGAAGCGCAAAACATTTCTGTCTATGAAAAATGCAACGAGGCTGTAGTCAACATCACAACTCAGACAATGGGCTACGACTGGTTCCTAGAGCCTGTAATCACTTCAAGCGGTTCTGGAAGCGGCAGCATAATTGACAAGCGCGGCTACGTTGTAACAAATGTCCACGTAATTGAAAACGCAAGCAAAATAACAATCTCACTTGCGGACGGTTCAACTTACGACGGCAAAGTAATTGGCCAGGACAAGGAAAGCGACATTGCTGTTCTAAAGTTCGAGCCGGCAAGCGGTGTTGAGCTAAAGACAATTGCTTTTGGCGACAGTGGAAACTTAAAGGTTGGACAAAAAGTTATTGCAATCGGAAACCCATTCGCACTTGAAAGGACAATGACAACAGGCATTATTTCAGGCTTAGGCCGCCCTATTCAAGAAAGCACAAATGTTATAATCCGCAACATGATTCAAACTGACGCTGCAATCAACCCTGGCAACTCTGGTGGACCTCTTCTAGACAACCAGGGACGCATGATTGGAATAAACACAATTATATATTCAAACAGCGGCTCTTCAAGCGGCGTAGGTTTTGCAATTCCAGTAAGCACAGCACGCCGAGTTGTAAGCGACTTGTTAAAATACGGAAAAGTCAACAGAGGCACAATAGACATTTCTCTTGTTCAAAACTCAAACAAAATAGCAAACTACGCAGGCTACAAAATTTCTTCCGGCATGATTGTGAATCAAGTTGCAAAGAACAGCGCTGCGGAAAAAGCAGGCCTTAAAGGCGGCACAGAGCAAGTTCAGTACGGCAGCTCCTTCAACTCACGCACAATTTATTTAGGCGGAGACATAATCACTGCAATTGACAACATCTCTGTTTCAAAATACGCGGACTACTTAAGCGCACTAGAAGACAAGAGGCCCGGCGACAAAGTGAATATAACTGTCTACAGAAAGGGCGACTACAAAACGCTCACTGTCACTCTTGAAAGCGAGGACACGGACAGTTCTGATGGAGCTACAATCTAACTAAAAATTTGTAGATTATTGATTTAAATCCAATCTCTAAAATTTCATATTTTTTCTCTTTAAAAATTTTTAAGTCTAGACTTAAAATGTTATTGAAAAATTAGCATTTTTCCTCGCCACTTTCAGTGTCTCGGAAAAAAATAAAATTAAGGAGATGTTTTATGGGAAAAATCACGCCACAAAACAATTCTGCAAATCAGCAGAACGCAAACAAAGGAACATACGGCACTAATCGCCAGTATGATCAAAACCAAGGCAACAGGGGAAAACAATTAAACCCTAATCAAAAGGGAGGAAAAGGAAAATAAAATTCTTAAAAAAATTTCTTTTTTTTTATTTATCAGTTTTTCTTTTCTTATGTACAACAAATTTTATTTCATGCACCTACGAAGGAGCTGTTCTTTTAGATGACAACGAGAATGACAATGGGCTTAAAAACCCTGGAAATCTTTCTGTTAAAGATTCTACAACAATAGAAAATGCTGTAGATCTTTCTTGGAATTCAACAGGAGCAAAATGTTATTGAATTTGTTACTCAACTGTACTTGATTATTATAACGGCAGCTCTACTTACACAGATTTTGTACTTCTTGATAAAACAACAGAAACTACATACACAGCAAATTTATCTTCTTCAGGACCTTATGAATTTCTTGTAAAAAGTGCAGACGGAACATCCTCAGACAGCAATACAAGCAAAGGCTCTATGGAAAAAATAACTTTTAATTTCATGCCTATTATAACTGTAACAAAGCCAAAAACAACCCAAAACATGTTAGATATTTCTTGGACTGGAGGAGATCAACCAAAACCATACTATACTTTATTTTACAATACAACTAATAAGTTCTCTTCTGATAAATATCTTACATACGGGACAACAGACAAATCCTTATCAAAAATATTACCATCTTCAGGAACATACTACTTTTGGTTAGGTATTAACGAATATGAATGTTTACCAGGTAGTTATGACCCTATCAGCACGGTTCCTGTAAGTTTTGATTTCAAATATATAGGACTTGTTACACCATCTGATGTCACTGCTGTATGTTCATCAACAAAAGACAACATTATAGAACTTTCGTGGTCATCTACAGGAGCAAATTACTACTGGATTTATAGTTATTACAGCGAAGACTCTACATCAGGGTATCTTCTTGATACTACAACATCAACTAGTTATGAAATAAAAATTGATAATTATTCTGAAGCACAAGAAACAGGTCGTTATCGAATCAAAAGCGCAGAAAGTAAATTAAGCAATCCTGTTAGTATTAATTTCACCTATTCAAAATAATCATCTTTAAAATCTTAAATCTTTGGAAGTCATGTTTTTATGAAAACAGAAACTGACTTCCAAAGCTTCTTGTTACCAACACAAAATTTCATTATCATTACACTATGCGTAAATTCAAAGTAGTTTCCCCTTATGAACCTGCCGGCGACCTGTGAAACAAAAGCACATCCTGTACTTTTGTTCACGCGAGTTTTGATTTTCGTCGCATAACGGGGCGCCGAAAAAAA
>JBAXYY010000053.1:0-16290 GCA_041670585.1 Treponema sp.
ATATTTTTCTAAAGAGTCTCTTGATTCACCTTTTGCAGTCGCTTTCTTTAATACAGAATCTTCGGCATCTTTTTCATCATTGAATATTCCTTGAAAAACATAATCTGTTGGAACACAGCACCGTCTTCCTAGGTAAATTGGGAAAACAGGATTTTTAAGCGATTCAGCAACTTTATCTACTAAGTCGCAAGGAGTCTCAAGCATCACTGCAAATACAGCGTTCTGCAGATAATATCTGTGCGTCAGTTTTGTGCCACCACCTACGGGAGGCTTCCCTTCTGATGTTTTTGGTATAAGATTTTTCTGCCACTCGTCTTTTTCATCATATCCAGAGCCTATCATCTGGAAGTCATGAAGCAGAGGCTGCTTTTCTTCAGCATTACCGTTTTTGTCAACATATCTAAAAGAAATCACTGTCTGCTTTAGCGAAGCAAAACGAGCCAGCAATTCCTTTTGTTCACCAGAATAGCCCATTGCACAAAGCACAAGCCCTAGCACACCTGATTTTGTAGGAAACTCAAGAGTGTCCCTTCTGTTGAACTTTGAATCATATCCCCATGACTGAAGAGGCGCCTCTAGCCAAAGAAGTATTGTTTTTGTTTCCATTCATTACGCCTTTGCAGCTTTAACAACTGAATCAATAAGATTGTCAATTGAGAAATTCTCATCTTTTCCAAATTCAAATTCAGCAATCTTACCAAACAAAGAGCCAGAAAGTTTTTCTTTTTTTGCAAGCTCTGATTTCATATATTCTTCGCTAGGCACAAGATAGCCGCCTTCTTTTGCCTTTACAGGTGTTTCAAATGAAAGCTGCAGTCCCTGTCCTTTACGTACAAAGACTTCTGCATAATCCCACAAACATGCTCCAGACTGTGACGTTTGTCGTGCAGAAGGTACAGCTGTATACAAAGCCTTTATAAAAGCAGTGATTGCCTGTGGGAAAAATTCATCTCCACCAAGAGAATCATACAACTGACCTAAATCAAGTGAAACATAGCGGTAGTATGTCGCCGCGTTGAATTCAAGGCTTCCCATATGAGCCGACCCCTGGTCTTTTGAAAAGTCAGCAACAGCTGTAAAGAACTCAACTTCATTAGTTACTTTATGCGTTGAAATTGCATGGCTAAAAGAAGACGCTGCTTCCACGTCCATAGAAGGCGCCTGAGCCACCATTCTTCCAAACAAAGCAATATCAAGCCCGTCAAGGTTTTCTGTCTGTGCATATTTTGATTTACCAATAATATCAGAAAGCTCTTTAGCCTGTTTTTTTGCATCGGTCTGAGTGATAACTTTTTCTGGAACAAATCCATTTTCCTTGAATTTTGATGCAATTAGTTTTACTTCCGTATTTGCAAGAAAAAGAAGTGTATCTGATTTTGTATCTTGAGCTTCGTCACCTTCAGACTTTTTTGTATCTGAATCCTTTATAAATATTTTCTCAATCTTATCTCCACAAGATTTTGCCTGAACATCTGTTGCTCCAATAGAAACGCATTCTTTTGCAATTAAATCTGACAAAAGTTTTGTTCTTACACCAAGCTCCACACCGCTTATGTCGTGCATTGCAAGACGAACAGCACGCTTCCAACATTGGCTAGAAACTCTTGCGCGTGTAACGCCTCCAACAACGGCTGTTTTTGGTGCTCCAACATCATCACGATTCAAGCATGTTACAGGAAATGACTGCAAGATGTGGAACTCAATACGTTTGTTTTTGTAAGAATTGTTAATTGTATTCATAATATTTTCTCCTAAAATAATTTGATTTTATTTAAGCATCAGCTGATGCTTTTGTTAATGGAACAAGTTGAAGAAGCCCAAAGCCAAATGCCTTGCCTTTTCCAAGTCCATTTTTAAATGATTTGATAAAAAGCTCTCTGTCGGTAACTTTTAGTTTTCCGGTGAAGATTGCTTTTCCCAATACAACTTTTTTTCCTTCTTTTGAAAAGGAAACTATGTCTGTGTCTCCTACAGAAAGGGAGCCTTCTTGAATTTCAAATCCATATTCAGGAGCTTTTTCAGTGAACCATTTTATAAGCGCATCTTTATCAGAGCCACGGATTGGTATTATTCTGCCAGTCCTGCTTTCTTTATGCACAGGATTAACCTGCACTTCAAAGCCGTAGTAATTCTGCTCTAAAAATTCAGTTGGTATTTCTTTTGATTCAATTTCACCAACATCGGATTTTAATGGCATATTTTCTGAAAGCATTAAGATGCACTTTTCATTAAAATCACCGCCTTTGTACGCATACAAAAAATTCCTCTGCTGATTATTTTCTTTTGGAAATAAAGAGTAGACAACTTTATGAATTGTATACGCGTCAAACACGCCCTGATTTCTTTTGCTGATTATCTCAAAGTCAGAGCGGCTAAGGCGGAGTACAGAAAGTATCATGAATTATCCTCCTCCGTGTCATCTGTCTTTTTGCCAAAAAACTCTTGCGCCCACCGAGCTTTTGTTTCTTCAGAACTTCTCTCAAAGTATTTTAAATCCCTAAGCAGAAGTCCGTAAGATATTGGAACGCCTTTGCTTCCAATCAGCCGTAGCATAGAATGAAGAACATCGCACACTTCTTCTGTTGTGTCGCAAGCAAGAATTCTCCTAAGCCTTGAACGAGCAGGAGCGCTATCTCTGTCACCGTCATAAGCCATAAGCAAAGCCTGCCCTAATGTTATAAAGCCGTCTGTGCTATTTGATGAGCGAGCCGCCGCCGCAAATACTGTTGTAAAAGGCAACCGCTGGTCTTCATATTCAAGGTTTACACCATAGTCAGCAAGATACTCCCAGCTTTGGTATTCGGTATCGGCATTGTCAGCTCTTTTTAACGCAGCACAAAAAGCAGTGTCTGATTTACACCGCAACAAAACTTTTGACATCAAGTTCTGCTCAGGCTTTTTTTCAGAAACGCTCCCTCCTGTTTGGGAACTACAAACATCCATTTAATTCTCCTCCTTGGAAATTTTCTTATTTTCATTAGAAAACGGTTTATTTTTAGCCCATGACTCAAGCTGACGTGCAGTCTGATTAGGGCAATACTGATTATAAATTTGCAACACATACCCGTTGAATTTTTTTATCATCGGCTCAAGACGTTTTTCAACATCTTCACCTTCAGGGCATTCGCAGGCATTAACAAGCTGCTGGAAAGATGATTCCGCAAGCTGCCAGTACAAGCCTGTCGCCTGTTCAGCAAAATTTTTTCCTTCAGTAAGCAAAGTTGAAAAATATTTCATTACGCATCCATAAAGAATATTTTTTTTAATTTCCAATTCTCCCATTTGAAGTGAAAGATTTTCAAAAAAAGTTGAACCAAAAATATCGGATGAAAGCTGCACTTCAGATTCAACAAAATCATCATTTCCTTTCAAAAACTGTTCACCAGCATTATTGCTAATTTTTACGCCTCCTGACCATACAGAAAATGAATCTGTTTTTTTACAGCGTTCACATAATTCTTTTAACTGATAGCAAACAAATCCAGACGACTGTTCTGAATTAAGGAATGACAAAAGTGATGTTATTTGCCTCCAAGGTTTTCTTTCAGGATCCACCCATAGCACTTTAGGCTTAGGTTTTGCAGCAAAGTCAACAGAAACAGAAGCATCTACAACATTTTCTGCGTATCCCGGATAAAAAATTCCTTCTGAATAATGTACTCCATCTTCTGCAAGAAGAACAAATCTGTTAACAGGAACAAGTCTGCCCATATATGTTTGCTTTAGCTTTTTTGCAATATCATCATCCTCTCCTTTTGGCATACATATCCACGGCGCTGTTCCAACTCCTCCAGAATATATTTTAATTTTCATAATTTGTTCTTCTGTAAATAAATTATTATAGACAGACTGAATTATGTTCTTGTAAAAAAAAAATGAATGTAACAGTCCCATAAAGCCAACTGCAGGACCTGGCTTACCTGTAGCAGGCTTTCCTTTTGCATTTGATTTCTGAGTATAACCTGCAGTCAGAACAACAGAGTTATCTACTTTCTTACCACCCAATGCGAACCCCATTAAATTCAAAACAAGCATTGCCTTTTCCGCATCAGAAAGTTTTTTTTCAGCTTGTATTTGAGTAACTACAGATGTATTTCCTGTAGCAACTTGCATTTGCAAACTGCCAAAAGAAGTCTTTGCTGCCTTTTCAATCTCCGGCATTTGCAAGAACGGCTTTTCCCCGTAAAGAAAGAAGCAGTCATGGTAATGCTCAAGATATGCAAGAACTTTTTTCTTCATGCCCTCGCAACCAAGTTCTTCCCACTCAGCTTCATCCTTTGGTGTGCAAGCGCTTTGTGCAATTGCAAGCAGAAGTTTGAACACAGAAATTTTTTGAACAGGATTTCCGCCTAACGCAGTAAGTGATGAGTCTGAAAATATTTGCTTCAAACTTACATTGCCCACGCCCGCAACAGGAATCCATTGCTCATCAATTAAATTGAATCTAGACACTTTTTCCAATGTCATAGCACCTCCTCCTTTTTATTCACTTGATACCCAAGTTTACTGTTATACAAAAACTCTTTTCCATCATTTACAATTCTAACATTCATCAGCGATCGAAGAATTTCATCATCGCCAACAACAGCCGCTCTAAACGGGCTTTCATCATTTTCCGAATCACCGATATACACATAAGGCGAAAACAGCTGAATTTCTCTGTCTGCAGGTGGAGCATTTTTCTCAGAAACAACAACGCAGTTTTCCATTATTTTTTTTGAAATCATCTTTTTCCGCGAATAAGAATAGCATTTTTTAGGTATGGAAATTTTATCGTTGTTATAAAAAATTATTTCATAACTTTCATCTGTTCTACGAAACGATTTCATCAGCAAAACCGAAATACTTTCTATTTCAGAATAACGAGTTTGAGCTGCGCTCTCCGGCAAAGTATTCACAGCAGTCGAAAGTCCTATCATTGCGGCACGTTGTAAAATTGATTTCTTGTTTAAGGTCGCCGTTTTAAGAGACGCAAGCCTTCCAATTTCCTTATGTTCTTCATACGTTGACTCTAGAAGCGTTCTTATATCAGAAGGAAGCTCAACATCTTTTTTATTCTGCCAGATTTCGAGTGTTCTGCATAAAACATATTCGCTGTATACATAAGATGAAAGCCCAAAGCAGTTTTCTTTTTTTGTTGAATCTTCATATTTTGGAGAAAGAATAACCGCAGAACATTCGGCAGTCTTTGGACGCAAAACATCATTTGTTCTATGCCTATAAAGCCTTCCCATTCTTTGCAAAAGCATATCTGTTGGGCATATTCTAGTTACAAGGAAGTCCGCGTCTATATCTATTGACTGCTCAAGAACCTGAGTTCCAACTAATATACGTCCACATTTTTTTCTTTTATCACCAGCCTCTTTTCCATATAAAGAAACCCAGTAAGATTCATTTGTATTTCTAGCCGTTTTAATAAACCGTGAGTGAATAAGGCCACACTCTATATTCATGCCACCGGATCGGGATGTAATTATTTTGTAAACAGACTGCGCCTCAGAAACAGTGTTCTCTATCCAAAGAACCTGCTCTCCTTCATCTGCCTTTGCAAGAACAGTTTCCACTGTTGTTATAAAATCATCTGTTACAGAAACAGAAACTTTATGCTTTTCAGAAATGGCTTCTGATTTTTCAGAAAACATCTTTTCGTCTTTAGGCAGCGATGTTATAAGAGGATAATCATTTTTAAAATGCACATTTTCCAAGTTATCAACATGCAAAATATTAGCTTTTTGAAATGACGTAAGTGTGGCGCTTAAAATAATCACAGTGCAGTTATCTTTTCTAAGTGCATCTACAAGCTCATTCAAAATTGTTCCAGTATAAGAATCGTAGCTATGCACTTCATCAAGAATCACAACTTTTCCTGCAAGACCAAACGCCCTCACCATTCCATGCTTTACATTCATAACAGCCATAAGAGCCTGGTCAACTGTACCAACTGCAAAAGGCGCAAGTATTCCCCGCTTGCTTGAATTAAACCAGCTCTTTCCAACATCGCCGTCTTCACCAAATGACTTTTCTTCAAGCCATGCTGAGCTGTGAAGCAATTTCAGGTCAACATCTTCTTTTTTCTTACCACAAATTTTTTCAATAAAAGACTCAACACGTTCATAAATTTTATTTGAAGTAAGCTGAGTTGGCAGCCCAAAATATATTCCAGAAGCTAAACCTCTCTGAAGCATTTTATATGCCACAAAAAGTGCCGCCTCTGTTTTACCAATGCCCATTGGCGCTTCAAGAACATAAACACCAGGTCCATTAACAGAATCAAAAAAATCAGTCTGAACATCACGTGGTTTAAATCCGAATATGTCTGCAAATGAAAGATTCTTTACTATATTGAAGGAATTAAAGCCTGCCTTTTCCACAGCATCTTGTGCCATTGTCCTTAATTCTTCATCTGTCTTTACATCATCTAAAGTAATTGAAGCAAAATCTCCGCCAGAAGCAATCCAGTCGCAAACAGTTATAAAGCCGCCTTCGACACAAGACTGCTCCCATGTATTTAACACAGGCCAATCTTCTTTACCATTAAGAAATATTTTTTCAAGGTCCTTAAGTAACTTTTGACGCAATAATGCCCATGCGCTTCCACCATAGATTTCAGAGTTTGAACTTTCAGGAGAGCATGGCCTAAACCCGTGGTGCATACCTTCTATTAGATGAAGATATTTATTTTTATCATTATCCTTTACAACAGCTTCGGTAACTGTCCCGTGAAACGCTTTATTTTTTCGTTTAGCATTTTCAGGATTGAATGATTTAAGTTCAGAATATTTATCAATGTCAAATCCATTTATATTTTTATAAATCATCCTTTGAAAACATGGAGAGTCTTTTCCAACATCATGTATTGCCGCAATGAAATCAGAATTTTTTGCTAGCAATGAAATTTTATTTGCATTTGATAATGTCTTAAGAAGAGCTTCCGCAACATAGCCAGTTATCTTGCAGTGAGTTTCTACATCAACGCCTGGAACAACGGTGCCATTTTCAAGTGTTACAGTTTTGCTTATTGTACGAAATAAAATATCAGAACATTCATCGTTTTTCTCTTCAGTTTTTCTTCCAATCATTTCTTCTCCCGTCCTTTTCACATCATCACATCATATCAACCATTATACACCACAAGTGGGACACAGGCTGTCCCTTATAAAAATATTTTCAAAGTCTTTTAAAATAAAAAAAGCTGCTTGGAACCCCAAAACAGCTTAAACAAATTGCGCGGCTCTGGGATCGAACCAGAGACCCCAAGCGTGTCATGCTTGTACTCTAACCAACTGAGCTAGTCGCGCTAAAAAATGATGTTGTTATATTACAAAAAGAAAGTATCTTGGTCAATACATCGGACTAAATAAAAAGCCGGTCAGATATTTCCAACCGGTTTTATTTAACAAAAAATAAAAATCTATTTTAAAGCAGCACCTATGCGGTCAAGAACCTTCTTGCGGTCAAGAGGTTTTACAATGTAGTTCTTTGCTCCATCAAGCAAAGATTTTTTTACAAGCTCCTCTTTACCAAGCGCGCTTACCATTACAACTTTTGCGTTCTTATCAAAAGCCATAATTTGCTCAAGAGCTGTTATTCCATCCATTCTAGGCATAGTAATGTCCATTGTAACAAGGTCAACATTTGGACAAAGCTCTTTATATTTATCTACACCGTCTTTGCCGTCTACAGCTGTTGCTATGATTTCATAGCCTTCGCTTGTTAGAATCTGACCAAGCTGTTTTGCAACAAACATTGAATCATCAACTATAAGCACACGAAATTTTGTGCCATCTTCTTTTATTCCTTCTGGCGGACGCTCGTTAATTGACGGAAAATCTTGTTTAGTTTTCATTTTATTCTCCTTACTTTAATTACGTTCGCGAACTGCAACGTTAACTTCTATTTTGCCATATTCAGTAATAAGAGGAACAATCAAAGCTTCAACGTTTTCTTCTGTTCCGCCTAAAGCCGCAATTTCCATTTTTTCACCAACAAAAAGAGCAGGTGGAGTTAAGTCAAATTTAAAGCCAAGCTCATGCAATTTTGTTACTGCCTGGGCTGTAATAAGGTTTGCAAGCTCGCTAATTGTAGCTTTTGCCAAATCATCAAATTCAGGCAAGTCCTCATTATTCATTTTAGAAGCAATTTTTAACGCTGTGTCAAATGTCATATCAAAAAGAACACGACCTTCTACATCTCCAGCCAAACCAACAAGCGCCGCTACACCCATAACAGGCATTGCTGTTGACTTTAAGTACAAATCGCCTCTTGTTACTTCTGCACCACCCAGCACTTCTTTTAAAACTTTATAAGAAGTTTCTACGAATGGGTTAATGTATTCTACTCTCATTTTTCCCCCTGTGATATTCTATTATATCACTTTTTTTTACTTTGTATACACAGGAAGTGTACCAATTATTTTTTTAGACCAGCCTTGAATTGAAGGCTCTTCATTTTCTCCGACTATAATAATTCCGTTGCCTTTTACTCTTTCATCAAAATCCTCAATAAAAGAAGTCTGAGACTCTGGAGGAATAAATGATATTACATCACGTGCAAATATTATGTCCAAGTCAGGAAGCGCGTTTGTATTTACACAGTCATGATATTCAAAGAGTATCATGTCTTTTATTTCTTTATTGAATGTGTAGTCGCCGGTGACGGTTTTTGTAACATAAGGCGCGTACCAGTCATTTGCAGCTTCATCATTTATTGTCATAAGAGGCGCGTTAGAAACATTCAGCAAGTCTATGTCGTGCGCATAGATTCTTATATGGGCATCTGGATAACGCTTCTTTAAAAGACAAGCAAGTGAATAAGACTCGTAGCCTTTGCCGCAGCCTGGATTCCAAACAACAATTGTTTTTGCGCTGTTGTCAGGAAGTGCTTTTGAAACTGATGATGCATAAGATTCTGTCCACCAGCCGCTTGTGCATGATGAATAGAAAGGTCTTAAAAATTCTTGAGCATCTTCTTCATTTTGAAGCTGAGTCTTGTCCACGCCACGAAGTTTCTGCCATTCAGCATAACGCTTTTTTGTCCAATTTTCTGTTATTGAATTAACATAGAATTTACAAAGGTTTTTAAGAGAGTCAACTATAAAGCCGTAGTCAATTTCTGATTTATTTTCTTTAACAGGCTCTGGCTTTTTAACAGAAGGCTTTTCGCTCTGCCTTGCTGTAGCTGCCACTGATGATGGAACGTTTGAAGCAACGTTTGAATTATTATCATTAGTCATAGGGTCGTGAATCTGCAAAGATGCCTGCTCCACAAGTTCCTTTTCTTCTTCTGCGTTACGCGCGCCAAAGATTTTATCTATGTCAAGAAGAATGTAAAGATGTTTGTTCGCTTCAACAACACCGTAAATGTATTTTATATTGATGTCGCCAAACAAAGGGTGAGGTGGCTGAATTGTGCTTTTCTGTATGCCAACAACCTTGTCAATTGCATCAACTACAACACCAAAAGTCTGTTCGCCAACTGTGACAATGAGCATGTTCTCAATGTCGTTGTCTTTTCTTTCAGGAACATCAATATTAAAGAACAAGCGCAAATCGATAATAGGAATAATTTCGCCGCGAAGATTATAAACGCCAAGAACAAAAGGCAACGTGTTTGGAACATAAGTGAAACGTCCAGCCTTTGCAATTTCCTTTACCTTCATAATATCAACTGCATAGTCTTTTCCAGCAAGAGAGAATGTCACCATTTTGTAGTCAATTACAGAAGCTTTTTCTTTTTTACGTGCTTCAATTTCTTCAGGAGTTAGACCCACATTGTCTTCATCTTCTGCAAGACCCATCTGAGCTACTAATGCCTGTTGAATAGTCTGTGTTTCCATTTTATCTTCCCCTTCCCGCATTTATAGCTTCCTGTTCACGATAATGCTGTGCTGAAATTTCCTGCTGCACACCAAGTTCAAGAAGCTGGCTAACGTCAATTATAAGAGAAACTGAGCCGTCACCAAGTATTGAAGCTCCTGCAATTCCAGGGGAGCTTGTGAACTGATCGTGAAGAGGCTTAATTACAACATCTTCCTCGCCTATAAGAGCGTCAACCATTACGCCGATTTTCTTTTCTTGAGAGCCAACAATTACTATGAAAGAATAATCGCTTGTCTGAACATTTCGAATGTTAAACAGGCGGCTTAAACGTAGAACAGAAATTACTTCATTGCGCACATTTAAGACTTCGTAGTTGTCAATTGTGCTTATGTCTTCCTGCTTTACACGCTGGCTTTCAATAACATTTGCAATTGGAATTGAATAAACTTCCTTGCCAACGCGAACAAGAAGTCCTTGAATGATTGCCATTGTCAACGGCAGCCTTATGCTGAACTTTGAGCCTTTGTTATGCTCACTTGTAACACTCACTGTTCCATTCAGCTTGTCTATCATTGTCTTTACAACATCAAGACCTACACCGCGCCCAGACACGCTTGATATTTTGTCGCTTGTTGAAAAGCCTGGCAGGAATATAAGGTTGTATGCTTCCTGATTTGTAAGAACTTTGTTAGGGTGAATAAAACCCTTGTCAATTGCCTTTTGACGAACCTTTTCTACATTTATACCAGCGCCATCATCTACAATGTCAATGATAATCATGTTGCCTTCATTAGAAGCCTTTAACAGCAAAGTTCCTGTCTCTGGTTTTCCAGCGGCAATTCTTTCTTCCGGCGACTCTATTCCGTGGTCAACAGAATTTCTTACGCAGTGCATAATTGGATCAAGCAAGTCTTCTATAACTGCCTTGTCAAGCTCTGTGTCTTCACCTTCTATTTCTAGATTGACTTTTTTGTTCAAGTCGCGGCTCAAATCCCTCACAACACGCGGGAACCTGCTGAAAATCTGGCTGATTGGAACCATGCGGATTTTCATTACGCCTTCCTGAAGCTCGCTTGCAATACGCGCCAAATTCTGTGTTGAAGAGCGGTACTTGCTTGCAATGCCCTTGAACTCGGTGTCAAAGCCGTCAAACCAATTAGAAACGCTTGAATATTCTTCCTGGAACTTCTGCTTTATGTCTTTTACAGAAGCTCCGTTTTTAATTTCTTCAAAATATTTTGGCATCTCTTCAAAAAGATGATGTGTTCTTTCTTTGTAGCCAGAATTTAAACTCTGAAGCTGAACTTGCAAATCTCCCATGTGAAGTCCAATCTGATTGAACGCAGCCTTTGTAATTACAGTTTCGCTTACAAGATTTAAAAGATAGTCAATTCTCTTTGAGTCAACACGCAAGATAGAGCCGGCCTGATTTACAGGATGTCCTGAGGCAGGAAGATTTTTCTTTGCCTGAGCTACATTTGCTGTTGTGGCTTGTTCGGCTGACTCGCCTTCTGTTTTGCCTTCTGAATCATTCTCTGCTTTTGCAACAGGAGCATTCTGTTCATTTACTTCTGGCTCTTGGATATTTTCTTCTTGAGAAGGAGCCTGCCCGCTTGCCGTATTTTGCAAAGAAGAAGCAGATTTTTGTGAAGGACCGTTCAAAGCGGTTGAAACTTCCTGCTCAATACATTTTGCGTCTGTGCAGAGTGTAACATCGTTTAAGAAAGAAGCATCCTCTAGCTGATCCTGTGTTGCAGATGTTGCAATGTAGTAAATTACCTGCGCATGGAATTCATCTTCATAAAGCGCGTCAAAATCAGGGACTGTTTTTAAAACACTTCCACATGGCTTTAACGCCGCAAAAACTTGAATTCCACCAACACTGTTCATTGGATTTGATTCATCAAAAAGAACATTTATAGTCCAAAGCTTAGTTCCTTCTGGACATGCCTCTTTTAATTCAAGAAGCTCATATTCTGACAAAGGAGGAACTGGCGGCATAGAAGGTCCGGCTCCGGTTGAAGCCGTAGGTGCTTCCTGGTTTTGCGCAGACGGAGCTTTTGCGATTGGAGCTGGCTTTTCTGAAATAAGAGAAGCTGGCTTTGGGACAGGCGTATGTTTTTTAGCAGATTTTTCTGGAATAAAAGATTTTATTTTTGAAACAAGAGGAGTAACATCTTCTTGATATACAGAGCCGTTATTTCTTGCGTCAAGCATTGCTTTTATTGTGTCTATTGCTGTTAACAAAACATCAACAATAGGCTCGCTTACGGCGACTGTTCCGCTTCTAAGAGCATCAAGCAGATCTTCAACATCATGACAAAATGTAGAAAGTTCATTCATTTCTACTGTGGCGGATCCACCTTTAAGAGTATGCGCCGCACGGAATATTTCATCAATTGCGTCATGGTTTGACGGATCATTTTCTATTACGAGAATATTGCTTTCTAGATTGTCAACTTGCTGTTCCGCTTCAGCAAAAAAATCTTTTAGAAGCTCCTCGTTATTTGCATCAAGATAATCACTCATATTCTATATTTTATCCGCTTACAAATATAAGTCAAGTGAAAAGATTTCATTTTAAAAATATATAGGAGGAAATATTTCAAGAATTTTACATTATTTGCCGATAAAGTAATAGGATAACCCTTTTTATCTTGGAGGCTACTTTGAAAAAGGTTTCATGTATAATTTTAATTTCTCTTGCTGTTTCAACACTTTTTGCTATGGAAATGCCTTTTTTTAGCGGTTACGCAGGTATTTCTGGAGATATTACAAGCGACAGCTCTTCAAGCACATTGGATCCTCAAATGACAACGCAGGCTTTTTTTGCAGGTCAGTTTGACATAAATGGCAATTTCTTCCTTAGAACAGAACTTTCTCTAAAAACTGAGGATATACTAAACAAAGGTCTTTTTAATTATACAACCTCTCAATTCAGAATAAACGAACTTTCAATGACCTATTATGCAAAAAGCGTTGCATCTTCTCATTTCTTTAGCCTTTTCTTAGGCAACTATGAATCAATTGGATCAGACTTGTTCTTGCAAAGGCAGTTTGGTATAAAACCAATAACATCTAACCTTACAGAAAGCTGGAATGGCATTTCTGGCTCTAGCGTATACCCTTTCTATGGAGCTGGCGGCTCTTATGTACTTCACTTTGAACAGCCTTTTGCTTTAGGAATTTACGCATTTGCTTGCAATAATGAAGATACTGATGAAAATGTTTTCAACGCAGACATTAGGTTTGCTTGCGCTGTAAGAAATTTCACACTTGATTTTTCTGCAGGCTTTGCCTTCCCGCATGAGCAGTCTATTTCAGAGACAGGAGAAAATGTTGTTCTTCTTATACGAACAGAAACACTGCACGCCGGCATGACAATGCTTATTGGAAATAGATATTCAACATCTTTATTTGTGCAGGCGGGTTTTAGCAACCTTGATATAAATCCAGAGTCTAGCAGCAAGTTCAAAATTGCTTCTGACGATATGTATTTGTTTTTAGAGCCTCGCATTTCTACACGTAAATTTGATTTGAACTTTTCTATATTCAGCATTCCTCAAGAAAGTGTTGACGAAATGATTTACCTTCATGATCCTCTTGGAGCAAACGTCTGCATCTTTACAGACAAGCTTTATATTGATAACACAACTTTCACATTTGGTATTCACACTACTCTTTCTTTTCCAGACAAAACCTTTATGGACTGCGTACAGGACTATGCTAATATTCTAACCTGGGACAGAAATGTTTACCTTACACCTTTTACTTCAATGCCATTATTCAGCGGAACACTTAGCGGTTCTGTTTCTGTTAGCTGCCTTGACCTGACGTCTAACTGGATGAGCGCTATTAAAGGATGCGTGGGGTACAAGACACAGTTTTAATTAAGAATTGTAAATTGGGCAGAATTTATTGAGGAAAGATACTGATTAATATTGGCCTAAGCGATGATTTTTATAGGAACATTCGTTTTATAAACAATGATTAATTATCAATTGATAATTTACAATCAACCTTGATAATTATGAGAGTTTCTAAAACAGAGGCTTTTACTTTGAGCTTTGACTTTGATTGAGAAATGCCAACTGACTATTACAGGCTTATAAATGTAAAGTGTTGTCCGCTTGAAGAAAAATTAATTCATTGCCTACGCGGGATTGCAGCAGTAGCTGAAAGCTAGTGCGATAGCACCGGAGGCGAAAGCCGTAGCCGCGGAAAGCCCGATGAGAAAAAGAAACCGGCGTGTCCGGCAGGCAAGAATAAAAAAGCAACGTCCTTAACAATTCACAATTACTTGTCTTCAGGAATATCGTCCGAGGTGTAGACTTCAAATGTTGGAATATTTTTTGCGAGGTTCTGCATTTTTGCGTCTGTGCTTGCTATTATGTCGGCGCACATTTTTAACTCTTCGCTTATATTGGCTGGCATTTCGTAATCTTTTTTGTAGTGCAGCTGATGTTCCAAACTTGCCCAGAAGTCCATTGCGATTGTTCTGATTTGAACTTCTACAGGTATGGCGCGCTTTTGGTCGCTGAAGAATACGTCTACTTTTACAATTAGGTGAAGGCTTCTGTAGCCGGTTGGCTTTGGATTTTTTATGTAGTCCTTTAGTTCAATTAGAGTGATGTCGTCTTGCGCGAGCAGCATTTGAGTTACGTGGTAGACATCGCTGATGAACGGGCAAGTCACTCTTATGCCGGCAATGTCGTAGAGCTTGTTGACCATGTTGTCTATTGTTACAGAGAGACCTTTGCGCTGTAGTTTTTCCGCTATGCTCATTGGCTCTTTTATTCTGCTTGTGATTGTTTCTATTGGGTTGCGCTGATGCTTGCTTTGAAATTCATTTTCTAGGATTTCAAATTTTGTTGTGATTTGCTTTATGCCGCTTTCGTACAACATTAGAAGCTGCTGGAACTGCATGGCGCTGTCTAAGATTGAGTCGGCGCTGTTTAATATATTGCGGTTGTCATCGGCCGCCTTTTTTAAAATAAGTTCTTTGTCCATATAATAATGATAACGATTTTCGATGTAAAAAGATACAAATATAACAATAATTTTCGATTTGTGTTTTAACCAAAATCTAACATTTTCAAAACTGTCTTTTCATATTTGCAGTTTAATTTTCTAGGCGTACTTATGGAGGTACTTTATGAAAAAGAATTTGATGTTAGGAATGGGGATTGCGCTTTTGGCTGTTGGGGCTGTTGCGCTTTTTGCTAACGGAAAGAAGGACGGCAGTTCTGAAGATTTGGGAAAGAAGGCTGTCACTGTTATTAGCCGTGAGGAAGGAAGTGGCACACGCGGCGCTTTCATTGAACTTTTTAAGATTGAACAGAAAAATGCTGAAGGGAAAAAAGTTGACTACACTATTGACTCAGCTGACATTACAAACAGCACTGAAGTTATGCTTACATCTGTTGCGGGGAACAAGGCTGCGATTGGCTACATTTCATTAGGCTCTTTGAATAAATCGGTAAAGGCTTTGAAGATTGACGGAGAAGCGGCATCTGTTGCAAATATAAAGAACGGCTCTTACAAAATTGCACGCCCTTTTACAATTGTTACAAAAACAAGCGGCGTTTCTAAAGAAGCGGCTGACTTTATAATCTACATTCTTTCTAAGGAAGGACAGGCTGTTATTGAAAAGAACGGCTACATTTCCGCAGTGGCGAATCCTTCTTACATTGCAAAAAACATGAGCGGAAAAATCACAGTGGCAGGCTCTTCTTCTGTAACTCCTGTAATGGAAAAACTTGCTGAAGCTTACAAGGAGCTAAACCCTGGCATGAAGATTGAGATTCAAATGTCTGACAGCACAACTGGCGTGAACAGCGCAATTAGCGGTGTGTCTGACATTGGCATGGCAAGCCGTGATTTGAAGGAAAGTGAAATTGCAAAGAACATCAAGGGGACAAAGATTGCTCTTGACGGCATTGCGGTTATTGTTAACAACAGCAATCCACTTGAAGGAGTTGAAGCGGAATCTATAAAGAATATTTACACTGGCGCTATTACAAAATGGGGCGATGTGAAATAAATAAAATGATTTCAACAGACATGAAAATTAGAAAACAACTTTTGAAAAAACAATGACATGTGCTGCTGATAACCGGTTGGGTCCTGCCGCGGCCCTGGCGGTAAATGGCGGGCTGAACAGGGCGAGATTGCCACATCGCTTTAGCGATGATGTATAATAAATTTCCTTTGCAACGATGCGAAGCATCTGTGGCACCCTACCGGTTATCAACAGCCCATTTACTTCATAAAATGATTTCTACTATTAGTGTAAATCATTTTTTTACTTCTTAAAAAAGATTTCAAATATTTTTATAAATCATTTTCTTATTTCTTAATAGAAGGAGGTGGACATGGTAAGTACAAATAGGAAAAGCAAGGCTGAAGAAAAAACTATGAGCGTCATTTTCTTGCTGGCGGCGTGCGTTTCAATTGCGGCGGTGGTTTTAAT
>JBAXYY010000054.1:0-16136 GCA_041670585.1 Treponema sp.
ATGTCAACATCAGAGTCGCCTACATAAATTGTGTTTTCCTTTGGTATTCCAAATTCGCCAATAACTTTGTTGACAGAGTCAGGGTAGGGCTTCCGTCTTATTCCTTCCTTTTCACCTGCGCAAGAAGAAATGCAGCCTTTGAAAAACAAATCAGAAAGCTCTTTTACCTGCGCGTCAGGCTTGTTAGAAACTATTCCGCACTTTATTTTATTTTGATTAAGCTTTTTAAGCATGTCTATTATGCCGTCGTAAGGTTTTGTCTTGTTCTTCCAGTTTTTTGCATAGCATTCCCTTATTTTTAAAAGAACGTCTTTGTAAAGCGGATTCTTTGTGCCGTCAGGGATCGCAAGCTCCGCAAGTACCGGCAGCCCGTTGCCTACGTACATTCTTACTTCGTCAAGAGTATGCTCTGGAAAACCGTAGAATTTCATTGCCTGGTTGCAGCTGTCTGTCAAATCTTCAAGCGTGTATAGAAGAGTGCCGTCCAAATCGAATATAACGGCTTCAATTTTCTGCATGATGTCCTCTAGATGTCTTAATTTTTATAAACCCTAACTAATTTAAATCAAAAATGAGTATAGCGCAATAGTCCCAAAGGTTTAATCCATCAACTAACAAAAAACTATTCCTTGACGTATAAACAAAATGGTTACATAATGGAACAATAATTTTTGAGCATTTTAGCATAAAAATGTGAGTGTTGAATAAAAAAAAGATTATATTCGGAGGATTTGAGTTCATGTCAAACCGTATGATTCTTAATGAAACATCTTATTTTGGCAAAGATGCAGTAAAACAGGTGCCTTTAGAGTTAAAAAAGCGTAAGTTAGAACGAGTTTTGGTTGTAACAGATTCAGAGCTTGTAAAATGCAAAGTAAGCTTAAAAGTGACCAAACTTTTGGCTTCAAGCAGAATCATTTTCCAGATTTTTGACCACGTTAAAGCAAATCCTACAATAAACAATGTAAAAAGCGGTGTTGAAATGGCTGAACAGTTCCGTGCGGACTCAATTGTCGCAGTTGGCGGCGGCTCTGTAATAGACACTGCAAAGGCAATTTCAATTATCCTAAAGAATCCAGAGTTTAAAGATGTTAAAAAGCTGGAAGGGCTTTCCGCTACAAAAAACAAAGGGCTTCCTTTAATTGCTGTTACAACAACAAGCGGCACTGCGGCGGAAGTCACCATAAACTATGTAATTACAGATGAAGACAAACAGCGTAAGTTTGTATGCGTAGACACTCATGACATTCCAACAGTTGCAATTGTTGACCCGGAGCTTTCTTCCACAATGCCAGCAAAGCTTTGTGCTGCAACCGGCATGGACGCATTAGTTCACGCGATTGAAGGCTACATTACAAAAGGCGCATGGCAAATGACAGACATGTACTGTCTTGAGGCTATAAAGATAATCAGTGAAAATCTTCGCTCTGCTGTAAAAGGGAATAAAACTGCACGCGAGCAAATGGCATACGGCCAGTATATAGCAGGCATGGGTTTTTCAAACTGCGGACTTGGAATTGTTCACAGCATGGCGCACCCGTTGAGCGCTGTTTATGACATACCTCATGGTGTTGCATGTGCAGTGCTTTTAGCTCCAGTGATGAAATTCAATGCAACGGCGTCTGGCTCTAAATATAAAGATATTGCTTTGGCTATGGGAGTAAAGACTGCTGCAAAAATGAGTCCTGCTTCATACAGAAAAGCGGCTGTTAACGCAGTGGAAAAACTTGCAAAGGAAGTCGGCATTCCTTCAAAGCTAAAGGACTTGGGCGTTCAAAAGAGCGACTTTGACTTTTTGGCAGAAAGCGCAATGAACGACGCTTGCACTCCAGGAAATCCACAGGCAGTAAGCAAGAAAAAAATAATCGATATTTACAAGTCAGTTTATTGATTGGAGCTTTTTGATTTTTATTGATTAAATGTTGTTTTAGAGTATACTATTATTTTAAGAGGTGCAGAAATGAAAAAGATTCTTGCAATTTTAGCGGTGGCTCTTATTGGAGCTGCAAGTGTATTCGCTTTTGACTTAGGCGATATCAAAGGAACTTGGAAAGATGCGAACTGGGATGCCAACTGGACATTCAGCGCAGACGGCAACATTGTTTTAACAAAGGCAAGCAGCGGTGAAACTGTATTTACTTTCACAGACAGCAATGTAACAGGCTATAAGCTTGATGCAAGCACATCAGAAGTATCTATTTCTTTTACATGCGCAGAAACAGAGCGTGCATATAAATTCACAAAGAAAATTGGCGAACTTAATGCTAACCTTGACATGTTTGTAAATCCAGACTGGACAACAGAAGACTACAACACAACAATTAAATTTCAGCTTGGAAAATAGTTGATTTATATTGCGTAAAGAAAGGGCTGCCAATTGCGACAGCTCTTTTTTTTTAAGTGTTTTTTCTGATTGACAATTGCAAATGTATAAACTAAATTGACTAAGCTGTCTTATGTGACGGCTTTTTTTATATATAAACTTCAGGAGCATGATATGTATTCAAAAAACAATGCGGCGGCTTTTCCACCAATGGGCTGGAATTCTTATGACTACTACGACACAACAGTTACAGAAAAAGACGTGCGGGCAAACGCTGACTACATGGCGAAAAATCTAAAGCAGTACGGCTGGCAGTATATTGTGATTGACATTCAATGGTCTGACCCTGACGCAGGAACTCAAAGGCCAAACGTTCAGTATATTCCATTCAGCCACTTTTGCATTGACGAATATTCCAGGCAGATTCCAGCAGAGAACCGCTTCCCTTCAAGCAAAGGCGGCAACGGGTTTAAGACTCTTGCTGACTACATACATTCGCTTGGCTTGAAATTTGGCATTCACATTATGCGTGGAATTCCAAGAATATGCGCACACAACCACACAAAAATCTTGGGAACAAATATCACAGCTGACCAGATTGCAAATCCATTTTCTATAAGCCGGTGGAATGGCGACATGTACGGAGTTGACGCTTCTAAAAAAGGCGCACAGGAATACTACGACAGTGTTTTTGCACTTTACGCGTCATGGGGTGTTGATTTTGTAAAAGTTGATGATATTTGCAACACTAACATGTACCCGCAGAACCCTTACTCTGCTGAAAAAGAGATTGAGCTTATTGCAAATGCAATTGAGCATTCAGGCAAAGAAATTGCGCTAAGCTTAAGCCCTGGGCCCGCTGTAATAGAGAAGGCGTGGCACTTGGAAAAATACGCGAACATGTGGCGGATAACAGACGACTTCTGGGACACATGGCCTTTGTTAAAAAATATGTTTGAGCGTTGTGAAGTTTGGCAAAAGCACGTGGGCAACGGCAACTGGCCTGACTGCGACATGCTTCCTCTTGGCGACTTAGGCAAGGGCTTTGGCAACATTTGGCGCACAAGGCTTACTCCAGTTGAGCAGCACACAATGCTTTCTTTATGGTGCATTTTTAGAAGCCCTCTGATGATTGGCACAAACCTCCCTGATTTAGACGAAGAAACAAAAGCTCTTCTTACAAACAGCGAAGTCCTTTCTTTGGAAAAAGAGTCTCACGGCGCGTTCCTTGTTATGCGTAATGAAGAGCAGTGCGTGTGGGCAAGCTACGGCTCTGGATGCCCTGCAAAAGGAATGAAAATAAACATTGCGCTCTTTAATCTTTCTGACAACGGCGGTGAAGTTACTGCCAATTTAAACGAGATTCCTGGAGTGCAAGAAAGCACAACTTACAAAGTTCGCGACTTGTGGAATAAAAAAGAAATGTTCCCGCTACAAGGGGACGCTGTTGTTTCAATGGAAATTCCGGCGCATGGCTCTTTAATTATACAGCTGTCCTAGTTTACTTTAGGAATACACTGCACACAGACTTCACTGCTTCTAGCAAGTCTTTCATTGCGTCTTCTGTTGTTGGTATTCCAAAGCTGAACCTTACCGCGGTTTCCTTTTCGTCGGCAGAAACTTTCATTGCGTCTAAGATTGGCCTTGAATTTTTGCCGGCGGAGCAGGCGCTTCCTGTGGAAATATAAAAGCCTTTTGCGTCAAGCGCCCTTACCATTACCTGTCCTGGTATTCCATGGAAGGAAGCCTGAACTACCCACGGAGAAAAGTTCTTGTCAAATGAAGAATCTTCTGCCCTTTCATGCGGAATAATGCGGCAGTTTGGAAGAGCAAGCAAGCCTTTTATAAAATCAGATGTGTATTTCTTCTGCTCTTCAAAACGCTTCATCAGCAGTTCGTTTTCTTTTGAAATGTAATATTTTTCTAGGCATTTAGAGAACGCTGTTGCTCCAAAAACATTTTCTGTGCCGCTGCGAATGTTCTTTTCTTGTCCTCCGCCCCTTAAAAACGGTGTGATTGATTTTGCAAGGTACAAAAGCCCTATGCCGCGGGGACCGCAAATCTTATGGGCAGAAAATGACGCTGAATCTATGCCCTTGTAGTTCAAGTCAAGCGGAATCTTGCCGGCTGCCTGAACGCAGTCCACATGGAAGAACGGCCGTCTTTTTCCAAGTGTCGCATTTGTAATAGCGTCGCTTATTTCATAGATTGGCTCTATTGCGCCAGTTTCGTTGTTCACAGCCATTACTGTTACAAAAGCCGTGTCGTCTTGAAGGCATGAAACAACAGCCTCTGGAGTTATGAAGCCCCGCTTGTCAGAAGGAATTGTTATTACCTTCCATCCGCAGTTGGAAATCATCTTTGCCATTTCACGCAATGCTGGGTGCTCCAAAGAGCTTACTGCGACGCTGCCTTTCTGGGGACGGGCAAGCATAGAAAGAAGTGGAATATGGTCGCCTTCAGTGCCGCCAGATGTGAAGTATAAATCCTCAGGCTTTACGCCTAGAACTTTTGCAGAACGGGCACGAGCTTCCTCTAAGTATTTTTTTGCGTCGGTTCCGCATGAGTGAATGCTAGAAGGGTTCCCCCAGTGCTCAAGTGAAAGCTCCAGTGACTGACGCAGAATATCTTTGTCGCCGGGTGTAGTTCCAGCCCAGTCAAAATAATGTTTGTAATCCATTTTATCGCCTTTATTTTAGTACAGAAAGAATGTCGTTTTCATTTACTTCCTGAATTATGTTCCTGCAAATTGACTTCTGCATAATAACGCGTATCATTTCAGAGCCGGAGTTCTTCTTGTCCTTGTGCATTGAATTAAGAATCTCCTTGGCCTTGTTGAGCCTTGCTTCTTTTAAAGATTCGTCGTCCTTTTCATCAGCAGGCGCAATTGCTTTTGGAAGGCTCTCCATGTCGTAGCCGTAAGAAGAGAGCATTTGTTTTGCGTTTTCAGCGTAAGATTTGTTTGTAAGCTCCAAAGCCACGCCTAAGTCAAGCGCGCGCCCTATGCCCCATGCTACAGCCTCTCCGTGCGTTACTTTTCCAAGCCCCGCAACAGACTCAAGCGCATGTCCAAAAGTGTGGCCGTAGTTCAGCAAAGCCCTTTTTGATTTTTCCCTAAAGTCCTTATGAACAACAGAAGATTTTGCCCTTACGCAGCCGTCAATTATTTTAAAAAGTGTCTCATTGTCACGTGAAGCGACCTTTTCTTTTTCATTTGCAAAAATAGAGCACATTCCCTTTGAAAAAAGAAGCGCCGTCTTTATAGCTTCCGCAAGCCCTGAGCGGTATTCGTTTTCTGGAAGAGATTTTACAAAGCTTGGAAAAATGTAAATGTTTTTTGCGGGATAAAATGAGCCCACCATGTTCTTGTAGCCTTCAAAGTCGCACCCTGTTTTTCCGCCAACAGAAGCGTCAACCATTGAAAGAAGCGTTGTTGGCACAAATTCAACAGAAACGCCCCTTTTGTAAGCGGAAGAGGCAAAGCCCGTCATGTCGCTGATTACGCCGCCGCCTATTGCGACAAATGTGCACTTTCTAGAAAAGTTGAAGTCAAGAGCCGTCTTGATTATTGAAAGAACGCTGTCTATAGTCTTGTATTTTTCACCAGAGCCAAGCACAAGAAGAATGTCTTTTTTATAAACTGCAACGCTAGTTGTGCTGTTTGCTTTATAGGAGCTGTCCTTTGTAAAAAGAGAGATGAAATTCCTTAAGCATGAGAGCTCTGAAATTGTGCTGTCTGTTACAAAAAGCCGCTGCTCTTTTTCCAAATTATCAGAAGCGCCGCCGGAATAAAATAAAGATTTTAAATTAGGCTCTCCTTTATAAAATGAGATTGCTGATTTTTTGAATCCTGAATTAGAAGGGTAGTGTAAGTCAAACTGTGCGTTTTTCATGCGCCTATTTTAATAGGTTTTCTTATCCATTGCAACAAATGTGTCTATTACCTTCTGAACGCGCTTTGTCTCCCTGTCAAGTATTTTGCCGTAGTCAAGCTCGCCTGTGCATATGCGCTCACGTTCGTCTTCCCAGTTCTGGACATCTGTTATGTAAAGAAAGTTGTACTCAGAGGTGTTTGCCTTTTCCGCCCAAAGCTTTGCTTCCTGCCAGTAGTAGTAGCCCGCCTTGTAGCAAGAAAGGCATTTTTCAAGGTCGCGCATGTATTCTTCCTTCCAAGGAGCGTCGTAGAAATAAGCAACCTGCTTGTCGTAAATACGGCCTAGTCGCAAGTGCTGCTCAATAAGCTTCAAGTTCAAGTGCATTTGGAATAAATAGCGGTACTTTTCCCACTGTTTTTCTGTCTGAATTTTTGCCATTGCGTACTGAGGGTTGCAGAAGTCAGCGTTCACCGCCTTTTCAAGCCAGTAGATGTTTTCTATGCAGTCGTCTGGCAGCTGCTGGTAGTGGACATGGTAAAGGTTGTAGTAGTCTTCCTTGTATTTGACCATGTAGGCGCTGGCGCTCTGTGAAAACAGCAGAGTAATTGTTAAGAGAATTAAAATATATTTTTTATTAAAAAAACGGCACTTCACGCTTTCATTATCGGCAGATTTTTCATTTCATTCCATATAATTTGAGCAATTTCTTCCTTTGATTTTGTAGCGTCAATTCTTACAATTTTCATGCCGTCTGAGTTTTCTTTGTTTTCGTATTCAGAGATGACTTTTCTGTACGCGGCTGATGTTTTCTTTAGGAACTCCTGCTTTTCGTATATTTCAGTGTAGCCGCGCACTGTTATCCTCTTTAATGAGACTTCAGGCTCTATGTCAAAGAAGAACAACAGCTCTGGAAGGGGAAATGTTGAATTTAGAAGTCGTGGTGTGTTTTCTCCGCAGTCAATGCTCTGGTAAGCAAGGCTTGAGAAGAAGTACCTGTCGCTTATTACAATTTTGCCGCCTTCACATGCTTTTTTTACGCCTGTGCATAATGTTTTGTTTGAATCAACAGAAAGTGCGCCGTTTATATGCTCGTTCCTGTCTGCCGCAAAAAGGTATGCCGCGGTCACTGGCTCAACTGGAATGTCGCCCTTCAGCATCTGCCTTAGAAATTTGCCTGTCGCGGAAGTTGTAGGCTCCGCTGTGAAAAGAAAGTTTGACACTTCTGAATGTTGTCTTAACAAATCAAGCTGAGTTGTGGTTCCGGCCCCATCAATTCCTTCAAATACAATAAAATTCTTCAATAACATGTTAAACTTCCTTTTAAAAACCTGTATAATCTGATAAAATATGGTCGGCATATTCGAATATGAAATCTAAGTTGCTCAAGACAAGCGTTGGCACAATAATTTTCCTCTTGCTAATAGCGGCGGTCTTTGCCGTCCTGCAGCCTGTTTACAAAAAGGTAAGCGCGTTTCTTCATGAAAAAGAGGACTATGCGCTTGCTGTTCTTGAAGACAAGACTGGGCTTGGGCTTTCATACAAATCGCTTTCACCTTCAATTTTATCTGGAATAAACATCAAAAGTATAGTAATTTACGACGTTTCAGACAAGAAGAGCAATAAGAGCAATGACAGCCGAAGTAACATTCTAACTGTAAAAAAAGCGGTGCTAAAATACAATCTCTGGAAAATAATAAGTGGAGACTTTGAAAATGCCTTCACCGGCCTTTACATAACAGGTGTGGAATCTAACTTGAATATCTCTGGAAATACAGAATTCGCTAGGAAGATAATGCTGCTTTCTAATAAAGGCAGCAGATCTAAGTCAAATAGTCAAAATGATAATAAAGTTTACAACAATAATAATTCTGAAAATGAAGATTTTCTAACTGACGATATAACAAATTCAATAAGAAAGTATTTATTCGCACTTCCTTTCACTGTTGAAATAAAGAAGGTTTCTGTTTCTTACACGGACTCTAGCGCCACATACTCGGTAGGAATAAACAGGCTTCAGCTTTCAAAGGTTGATGACGGCTCATATCTTTCAGGTTTTTTTGATGGGCACGCAATAATGGGCTTTTCAGATGGCAAGACGGCGGGAGTTTCTTTGTCAGCAAAAGGCAGGCTAGTAAGAGAAATGACAGGAAGCTCCGCTCTTTGCGCAATTTCGCCTTATTCAAAGGCAGACTATACTCTTGGAACATACGAGTTTATGTTCAGGTACAACGACAGCCAGCTTGTTTTGCGCTCCATACAGAATCTTCAGCCTCTTACTATTTACGGCAGTTTGAACAAGGACACAGGCGATGTCATTGCTGATATTAAGATGGACAGCCTGAACCCTTTCTCAATAGTGAAAATGAATTCAATCTCATCTCAGCTAGAGCCCCTTGTTGGCTCGACAATTTCCGCAGAGCTTCAGCTTTCATACAATATACCGCAGTCACTTCTTTCTTGGCAGACGCAGGGGCTTGTTGACCTTTCAAAGAAAATTTCTTCTGATGGTGAAAAAATAAGCTTCAGCCTAAGCGGAGACAATGAGAACATAGACATATATTCCCTAAACGCAGAAGGATCTCTTGCTGACATTGGCTTTTCAGGCTCTTACTGCATACCGACAATGCAGCCAACAGGCACACTTTCTGTTGCAAAATATATTCTTCCAAACGGCAGCAAAATTGCAGGGGACTTGTATTTTGACGCGACAGACTCGGGCTTCATGTGCTTTATTCCGCAGCTTTTTCTTGGAAATGAAACGCTCACCGCTTTGCAGCTAGACGTTGCCCCTCAGTATGAAGATGAAAAGCTAGACTCTTTTGACATGTCTTTTCAAATGAGCGACTATTCCCACTCAGAATACGAATCTCCTGGTGAAATTAAAATTGATGCCAGCTATACAATTGGAAAAAATCAATATGTGCAGGCCTCTGCCTCTATTTCAAACTTCTTCTTAGACACAGTAGCAAAGGTTGCAAGTGTTTTTGCGGATGAAAAATCACAGCATGCAATAAGCCAAATGGCTCCCCAGCTTGCGCCTTATATTTTTACTAATGAGATTTATGTTTCCTCTGACCTTAAATCTTTTTCCTTCAACTCGCCGTATTTCATTCTAGTCAACTCAAAGCAGGAAAAGCAGGCGCTTATTCTTTCGTTTGATGGCAGCAACAATGCTGTCTCAATTTCTCAATTTGAGCTTGTGTACGGAGAAAACCATGTTGTGGCTTCTCTTAACGCGGACATTTCCGCAGAGGACCAGGAAGTGTTCTTCACTTCGTCATGCGTTGTAAACTCTATACCATATAATTTCAGTGGAAACTACAATAAAAAATGGCTTGGCATTTCTGGAGACTATGGACTTGAGGCGAGCGTCTCCTTGAGCCAGAACATGAGCGGCTCAGTGAGCTTCACATCTTTGCCTGTTTCAATAAACGGATATATTCTATCATTGAGCACAAGCGTCTTGCTTTCAAGCTCAAAGTTCTACGGCATGTCTGTTGATATTTCCAGCCTTGAGGTTGAGGAGTTGAGCGGCAAAATTCCAATAAAGCCAAAGGTTATGTTGACAGGCAGGGTAGACAGCCAGGGCTTTGTAATTTCTTCGCTCTCATACACAGACACAACCTCTTCATTGGACGGCAGCGGGCAGATTTTATGGAACATAAATAATGAAATATTAGATTCTGTGACGGCAGAAGTTGACCTTAAAAATGAACTTTCGCCTGAGCAGGTCTCTTTGTCTGCGAATTTCACAAACCCTCTTCATGCGGAGCTAAGCCAGGAGCACTTGATGAACGACTGCTATTTCACATTGCAGTCTGACATAAAGTCGTTTCAAGTCTCTCGTTTTATAAGCGGGCAAATTCAAGATGACACATTAAGCGGTCAAATTTCAGCAAGCGGCACATTTAACAATCCTTTCATCTCTGTGAACTTAAGCGGCTTTTCAATTCAGTTCAACGGGGCACCCCTTGTTGCAAAGGGAAACATTGTTATGGAAGACGGCAATGTTGAAATAACATCTATGGACATGGAATGGAGCGGCATGAAAATTAGCAACACAAAGGGCGGCATAAGCCTTTCTTCATACGAAGGAAAGGTTGATTCTGAATTCAACTTGGATTTTGCTGGCAAGACAATGTACACGCCTTTCACTATAAAGATGGAGAATCTTTCAAAGAAAAAGTCTGTGTTTCCTGAATCATTTGTTGTTTCGTTGGAGTCAGAAAACATAACAGGCACTCTTCTTAACAAGCCATTGCCAATCCAAGTTTATATGGTAAGAACACCAGGCAGAATGGACATTACTTCAGGAGATGTGCTTGGAGTTTCAGGATACGTTCTTGATGATGGAACAATGAAGGTCGCTGTAAAAAAAGACAAGCCTCTTAATTTCGTGCTAGATGGAAAAACAGACGCTCAGTTCATAGACCTGAATTTCAACCAGATAAACTGTGACGTGAAGAAAATTTCTTATTTAATAAATTCTCCCTACTTTTCACTCTACAATGGAATTGTAAGCGGCACCATAAAAATATCAGGACTTGGAACTGATCCAGACATAAACGGCTCTCTTTCAATAGACGGGCTTGAATTCAATCTGCCTGACTATGTTCCAGAGCACATCACAACAGACCAGCTTTTGTTCACATGCAGCCAGGATGAAATAAATGTGCAAAAGACAATGTTCTGCATAGACGAACGTTATTTCACTGTAGGCGCAAATATTGTTCTTGACAGGTGGACTTTTGACTCAATGAAGGCAAACATTGTAACAGAAGGCGCGGCGGGCATTCCTATAGATGTGAATGTGCCTCTTTTTAGGCTCAAGGGCGACACAATCTTAGATTTGACATTAGGCGTTACAGGAACTTCGTTTAACATAGACGGTTCAATAGGACTTCAGAACTCAGAGATAACGGCAATGACAAACCTTACTTCAAAGTCAGACTCTGATTCAAGCGAATCAACTTCAACTTCAGTGCCAATGGATATGAACGTGAATGTTAGGCTTCTTGTTGGTCAGAAGGTTCAGATTATATTAAATCCAATTCTAAGGGGCTTAATTGCTCCACAAACGCCAATAGACTTTACAATGGACTCAGTTGCTGGCACTTGGAACTTAAAAGGCGACATTGTTCTTCGCGGCGGAGAGGTTACATATTTGAGCAGAAGCTTCTATTTAAAGGAAGGAAGAATTGTATTGAATGAAACTCAAAACAGTTTTGATCCAAACTTAACAATAAGGGCAGAAACTCGTGAAAGGGATGAAAATGACGAGCCTGTTACAATTACTCTTTCTGCTATTCGGCAGAATGTTTCTAACTTCAACCCTCAGCTTACTTCATCTCCTGCAAAATCAGAAAATGAAATAATGAGTCTTTTAGGTCAGATTGTAACAGCAGACTCAAGCTCTGAAGGAAAAATAGATTTTGGCAATCTGCTTGCTGCGGGGCTTGATTTTGGGGTGCAAGTAACAGTTTTGCGTAAAGCAGAGGACACATTGCGTGATTTCTTTAATTTTGATATATTCTCAATGCGAACAATGTTGTTGCAAAATGCGTTAAAGCAAAGTCTGAACACTGACCAGAATACAGAATACACATTTGGTAACTATTTTGACAATTCGACTGTTTATATTGGAAAGTACTTCGGAAGCAACCTATACGCCGATGCAATGCTGCAGTGGAGTTATGATAGCTCAAAGTACAAAAAAGACGATCCTGTAAGCGGAATTGTTTTTCAGCCAGAACTAGGCTTTGAATTATCAGCGCCGTTTGCGAACATTCGTTGGAGTTACGCACCAGATTTAGGTTCTTTATTAGATTCCTTTGTCTCTGCCACTTCTATAACGTTGTCATGGAAATATTCGTTTTAAAAAAAAGAGGATTTAATATGCGTAGAAATCGCTTCGCCCTGTTTGCTTTTTTAGCAGTGTTTTGTTTTGCATCATCAGCTTTTGCACAGTCTGACTGGTATTATAACAAGCCAATTAAAAATATAACTTTTGAAGGGCTTCAAAATGTAAAAGCTGCCGATTTGGAAGGAATTACAAGCGGCTTTGTGAATAAATCATTTACTGATGAAGTTTTTGCGGATTTACTGAACAGAATATATGCTTTGGATTATTTTGATGATGTTTCACCACAGGCAGTCCCTGGAAATTCAGACAAGTCTTCAGTTTCAATAGTCTTTAAAGTTACAGAAAAACCGGTAATTGCAAAAATAACTTTTTCTGGCAACAAGCAGGTTCGGCTTTCTGAATTAAAAGAAGCAATAGCAATTAAGGAAAAAGACATTTTTGTAAGAAGCAAAATGCTCATTGATGAAAGGGCAATAAGAAATCTGTATCTTACAAAGGGTTTTACAAATGTAAAAGTTTCGTCCGAGTCAAAAATAATTGACGGCGGAAAAGAAGTTGTTTTTTCAATTGATGAAGGGCAGGCAACAGTTGTCGCTCATATTGATTTTAAAGGAAATCAAGTTGTTGCTTCAAAGACACTAAAAGGCAAATTAAAATTAAAGGAAGTTGGTGTATTTAATAAGGGCGCTTTTGAAGAGTCGGTTCTTGAATCTGACAAGCAGACTATAGTTTCATATTATCAGAACAGAGGCTATGTAGATGCTTCTGTCCTTGATATTCTTCAGGAAAGAAGCTACAACTCTGAGAAGAACAGGGACGAACTTAAAATTACTTTTGTAATTCAGGAAGGCTCGCAGTACACTTTTGGCGGTCTTGCATTTAGCGGCAACAAAGTGTTCTCTACTGAACAGCTTTCTGCTCTTGTAAAATTAAAGAGCGGATCTCTCTTCAACTTGACAAAATTTCAGGAAAGCCTTACTTCTATAACTGATTTGTATTTTGAAAACGGCTACACTTCAAATCAGTTTACACCGTCAATTTCTAAAAACACAGACACAAAAGTTATTTCATACACGTTGAATATTGTTGAAAATCCAAGAAGCCATGTTGAGGAAATTATAATCAAGGGCAACACAACAACAAAAGAATATGTTATTAAACGTGAAATCACCCTTGAGGAAGGCGACATTTTTTCAAAGGCAAAACTTATGACAAGCATGAGAAACCTTTACAACCTTCAGTATTTCTCTGCGATAGTTCCAGAATTTCTTGCTGGCTCAGAAAACAACCTTGTGGATATTGTATTCACTGTAGATGAGCAAAGCACAAAAACAGCGGAATTTGGCTTGACGTTCAGCGGAGTTACAGACCCTGATGAAATGCCAATTTCGCTTTATTTAAAAGTTCAAGATTCAAACTTGTTTGGTGAAGGTAAGTCTGCTTCTGTAAGCACAACGCTTTCAACCGACGAGCAGTCAATTGCTTTAAGCTACGGACAGAACTGGCTTTGGGGTCTTCCAATAAGCACTTCTCTTTCATTAAGCTACACACATTCAAACACTTACGCATTAAGAAACTACTTGGACTACGACGGCTCTATAAACAATGATGACTATTACTTTGGATATGAAAAACATTCATTCAGCTTAAGCGCATCTGTGGGGCACCGCTGGACACCTAACTTTGCAATTCTAACACTTTCTGGAGGTATTTCAGGAAGCCTTATTGATAATATATACGATGAAACAATTTATTCACCTGTGGATTCTACAATTTCCGAATACAACAACAACTGGGCACCTAAGAACGGGCTGTTCGCAAACTTCTCAATGGACGGCCGTGATATTAACTACGATCCTTCAAGCGGCTGGTTTGCAAGCCAGAAGCTAAGTTGGTACGGACTTTTGCCACAAGGCTTTATTCCTTCAGCTCCTCTGTGGGGAGAAACAGAATTCTACCTAAGAACAGATACAAAGGCAGAAAAATATTTCACTTTGATTAACAAGCCTATCACAGAAAACTGGTCGCTTAAACTTGTTCTTATGGGCTACAGCGGGCTTTCATTCCAGCTTCCTGTTAATGGCACTTCTATTGGAGAGTCAAGCCAAATGTACATAGACGGCATGTTTAACGGTAGGGGCTGGGCTGTTTATAATTCTTTAAAAGGACAGGCTTTGTGGAGCAATATTGTGGAGCTCCGTATGCCTATAGTGCCAGGTGTTTTTGCAACAGACTTGTTCTTTGATGCTGCAACTATAAAAGACACAGCATCAGATTTCTTTACAGATGTTGGAAATCTACAAGACTGGTACTTCAGTTTTGGTCCAAGTTTGCGCTTTACAATTCAGCAGTTCCCATTAAGGTTCCTGTTTGCCTGCACATTCAAAGCTGACGAGAACGGCAACTTCAACTGGACAGATAAATATGGCAATGTTGCAACTGAGTTCTGGGACATTTGCCACTTTACACTTTCATTCAATTTGACGAACAAATAAAATTTTAACGGAGTTACTGATGAAAAACTTAAAAGCAAAAATAACTGTTGTATTTTTTTTATTACTTATTTCTTCTGTAACAAAACTTACAGCTCAGCAAATTACAAAATTTGCAGTTGTTGATACAGACAGGGTTTATCGTTCATATTTCCGCGACACTTCTCCTGTAAGAAATTATGAAACAAAGGCTGCGGAATATCAGAGCAAAATAAATTCGCTTACAGAAGAGCTTCAAAATCTTCATGACAAGCAGCTTGAGTATGAAGAAAGCGGCGATGAGACAAACGCTGTGAAAATAGAAGCTCAGATTACTAAGAAAGCGGATTTCCTTACTGAATATACAAGCACAAAAAGGGCGGAGCTTGAGTCGTTAAAAAAATCGCTTATTGACAACGACAGCTTCTATAAAAAATTACAGTCAGTCCTTGCAAAAATTGCGGAAACTGGCGGCTACAGCATGGTGCTCAATTTGCAGGAAGACAACTCTATACTTTGGTACAGCCCGTCTGTTGACATTACGGACCAGGTTATTACAGAGCTTGGCTTGTAGACGGTAACCAAATGCCAGACGCAGAAACTCCTCTATTTGTACAATATCAAAAGATAAAAGATCAGCATAAAAACGAAGTCTTGTTTTTTAGAGTCGGTGATTTCTATGAAATGTTCAATGATGATGCTATAGAAATTTCAAGGCTCTTGAACCTTACGCTTACACATAAGGCTGAAAACCCCATGTGCGGCATTCCCTACCATGCGGCAAAAATATACATAGCGCGTCTTTTGCGTGCTGGCAAGAAAATTGCTATATGCGAGCAAGTTGGTGAAATTGCTCACGGCAAAGGCCTTACAGACAGAAAGGTTATAGAAACAATAACGCCTGGAACTGCAACAGAAAGCGAATATCTAGACGGCTCTGTGAACAACTTTCTTGCTTCTCTTTTTATAAGCCACGGCAACGCGGGAATTGCATTTATTGATATTACAACAGGCGAGTTCAGGGCAACAAGTTTTTCCACTTCAGATTTGAATGAAAATTTTAGAAAGGAGCTTGGGCGCTTTAACCCACGGGAGCTTCTTCTTCCAGACAGTTTAAAAGACAATTGCGATGTAAAGGAAATCATAGATTCACTTAGCGGTGTCTCTGTTTCATTTTACCCAGACTGGAACTTCAATTCAAACCTTAGCTATGAGCGACTTGTAAAGCAGTTTAAAACAGCGAACCTGCGCTCTTTTTCTTTAACAGAAGACTCCCCGGAAGTGCCGCCTGCAGGATTTTTGCTAGACTATCTTTCAAAAACAACAAACACAGTTTCACCCCATGTTACTGGAATAAAAGTCTACCATGACAGCCAGTATGTTATTATAGACGACTCTTCAAGGCGAAATCTTGAAGTAACTCAGAACTTGCGCGACGGCAGCAGCCAGTACAGTTTGCTTGAATGTGTAAACTGCACAATGTGCGCAATGGGCAGCCGCATGATCCGACAGTGGCTCATGTTCCCTTTAACAGATGAAAAGCAGATTGTAACACGGCAGGACAACGTTGAAGTCTTTGTTAAAAACAGAACTCTTCTAAAGCA
>JBAXYY010000055.1:0-15830 GCA_041670585.1 Treponema sp.
CTTTTGCACTTTGCAAAAAAATATGAAAATACTGAATACGCTGAAAACAGAATATTGCAAGTAGAAAAAAAATTTCTTTCTACTGCGGTCAAAGTAAAAAAATCAAAAATGGCGATAAAACAAAGCTCATATAAAAATTGAGTTTACTTAAAAGCTCATTATCCGTACAGCAGAAATTATATTAACTAAGAAATTTGAAACATTTTATACATACCTTACAGGAACAGTCATAACGCCTTTAGCTGCAATTCCTATATCGCTGCTGTTGCAAATAACAGTGCCTGACGCAATTTTTTTATCTTTTATGCTGTTAAGAATATGAAAGTTCTTTGCACTTTCTTTTTTAGGTGTAGAGGTTGCTTTTATTTCAACAGGATAAAGAGTGCCATTATTTTCTATAAGCAAGTCAACTTCCACGCCATCGCTGTCACGGTAAAAATAAAACGGCGGATCTATTCCAGCATTTGTATATGACTTGAGCATTTCACTTATGGCAAAAGTTTCAAAAAAGTTTCCTGCCATTGCTCCATTCATTAACACTTCTGGAGTTGACCATTTTGTAAGATACGCTGCAAGACCTGTGTCAACAAAATAGAGCTTTGGAGTTTTTACAATTCGTTTTTCTACATTGCCAAAATAAGGCTGAAGCAAATATACAATACCTGAACTAACTAAAACAGAAAGCCACCGTTTTGCAGTATTAGGATCTATTCCTACTGTACGCGCCATATCAGCATAATTAACAAGTTGCCCTGTCCGAGCGGCTGCAACTGAAATAAACTGCATGAATTGCATTTCATCTGCAACTTGTGTAAGAAGGCGAACATCGCGTTCTATATATGTTCTTATGTAGGAACTAAAAAAATCCTGTGTTGTTACATTGCCATTGCAAATTTCAGGGTACATTCCTTTTTGAATAATTTTCCAAATTTCATCTGGCTGTGAAAAGTCTGATTTGTATGAGTTTCTACGGTTCAATATATATTCTTGAGTTGGAACAAATGGCAATGAAAAAGAATCAGAAGCGAGCTCCCTTTGAGAAAATGGAAGCAAGTTCAATATTCCAACGCGCCCTGCAAGACTTTCTGACACATTCTTCATCATACTAAATTGTTGGCTTCCTGTAAGAAAAAACATTCCAGAACTACGGTTTGAATCAACATTCATTTTTATATAAGAAAAAAGATCTGGAACATATTGAATCTCATCAAAAATAGCAGGTGATTTATGTACAGCCATGAAAAGCTTAGCATCTTCCCTTACTGCAAGAATGTTTTCCTTATCATCAAAAGTCACGTATGAAACGCCCTTTGTTTGGATATAATTCTTTAAAAGAGTTGATTTTCCTGTCTGACGTGCGCCTGTTACAAGAATTACCGGAAACGATTTTGCAATTCTAAAAAGCGCGTTTTTTATAGCACGTTCAATCATTTAACCTCCGCAATGTCTTTTTTCTGCTAAAACGGAATGTAATTCCATATTATCAGAAGAATTCTACATATACAAGAGGTTTTATACTGCTATTTTACTTCCAGCCCCATCATCTTCTTAATTCCCAGATACGCAAGAAACGAAAGCGGCACAGAAATAAAGCGGTCGGCAATGTTAATAGGAAAGCGAGACATAATTGTCGCAACAAGAGGCGACTTAACATGAACACGGAACATAAGAATAATAAAATCTGTTTGGTAAGTTGGATAATTGTCGGTGCCAGAAATCATTCCAATAATACGGCTGATTATTCCACCAGTGACACTTTCAACAATGCAAACTAAAACGCAAAGAATTAAAACTTCTGCAAACACCATCACAAAAGAATTGCTGTTTTTGTCCATGACAAATTTTTTAAAAAGCCATACTGTAATTATTCCACAGAATGTGCAAATTGAAAAAAGAAAAAACAGCATGTTTTTTTCGTAAATCAATGAAAAGACGTAGCCAGTGACGGTGCATATAAAACCTAAGATTGGATTTATAAAAGAAAAGGCCAAGCAGAAAATCATGTCTAAAAAAAGAGGTATGTTAAGAACTCTTGTTACAAGAAGGGGTATGCTTTTGTCTGCAACGCCACCAAGAAGAGCTAAAATAATCAGCAATAACAGTATTTTTTTACTGCATGAACGAAGCTTTATAATGCTCATATTCTATACTATTTTATTTTTTTACGCTATTGTTATTTTATGAAGAGCGTACAATGACATTGTTATTTTATGAAGAGCGTACAATGCAACATGATTAAAAAGAAGCAAAACACAATTTTATTTCTGCTTCTGACAATTTTTTCAACACAAGCTTTTGCATTAAAACAAGGTGCTGTTAACACTGTTACAGAAAGTGCAGTTTTTTCTAAATGGAATAAAACAGAAAGTGTTTATGAACTGCAAGACTCTCTTACAAACGGCGCATACGAAAAATCAATTGTAGAGTTCCGAACATTTCTTGATAAATACAAACACAACAACTACCAATACTCATTTTATAAATCATACTTCCCAAATGTTGATGAAAAATTTACAAACATTATCAATTATTCAAATCTTCTTTACAGCGCTGTTCTTAAAAAAAATTATTCTGCTGTTGACACTTTGCGTTTTAAACTTCTTTCAGCGGTAACTTCTTGGCAGAACATTGAGATTGCCTCTGAAAAAACAGTCAACGATTCCTACTATTCAATCACAATATTTTTTATAATTGTTTTGTTCTGCATTGTATGTGTGATTGTCTTTTATGCAGCGACACTTACAAAATCAAAGCTTAAAGAAAAAGAGACAAGTGAATTTAGCGCGGTAATTCAAAGCACATTGGAAAATGAAAAGAAAAGAATTTCTCTTGAGCTTCATGACAGTGTTGCACAAGACTTACGCTACACTTCTATTCTTGCAGGACGCCTTGAAGAAAAAAATATTGCTGCTGAAATTGAACAAAATCAAAACAAGTGCATTGAAGAAATTAGAATGATTTGCTATGCGCTTTCTCCGCCAGACCTTGATAACGCTGACCTTGACAGTGCAATTAAAACTTTATGCTCGTATTTTAAAAGATCAACAAGCATTGAAATAAGGCTTACAATTATAGAAGGGACAAATCTTAATTTTAAAAAGGAGCAGGCACTGAACATTTACCGCATTGTGCAAGAAGCTCTTAACAATATTGCAAAGCACGCTAATGCAGAAGAAGTCACTCTGCTTCTACGCAACAGTGAATCAAATGACTCTCTTTGCATTTTTATTACAGACGACGGCTGCGGAATGGACGAAGATTTTATTAGAAATATCAACCGCGATTTCTGTAAAATAAATTCAAAAGATGGTAAGATGCACTATGGAATTAGAAATATAAAGGAACGAGTACGGCAGCTTAATGGGAAAGTAACATTTACCTCTTATCCAGAAAGCGGTACAGAAATTACAGTTACAATTCCATTCAATAAAAATTAGAGGGAGAAATAAAATGAAAACTTTTTTTATAATTGATGACCATGCTCTTTTAAAAAGAGGCGTTTCTGAGTTTGTAGAAAAAAGCGGCAAATGGAAATGCTCAGGAAGCGCATCTTCTTTTGATGAAGCTATCTCTAAATTAAAAACCATGCAAAGTCCAGAGCTTTTCCCAAATGTGATTATTGTCGATGTAAATATTGAAGGTGAAAAAAACGGATTCGCACTTGTAAAAGAAATATTGAATTTTCAAAAAGGTGCAAAATGCCTTGTCTATTCAATGTACACAAGCGCAGGAATTATTGCTCAGTCTTTTGAATGTGGAGCAACAGGTTTTATTTCCAAGTCGGCTTCAGAAAAAGAATTTCTTACTGCTCTTTTAACAGTCGCAGATGGCAGTCGTTATATTGAACAGTCTCTTGTGTCTTCATTTATTGCATATGGAAATATTCTTTCTTCACTTACAAAACGCGAACGGCAAGTTCTTGATCTTATACTTCAAAATAAATCAAATGCTGAAATAGCAGATTCTCTTGGCATACAAAAACGCGCTATTGAAAATTACATCTCGCGCATCTACACAAAAGTTGGCTGCAAAAATCATTTAGAACTAGAGAATAAATTTCTTAAATAGACTGACTTTTAGCTCACATTTCTAGATTATCATCATACTATAGAAGAATTTAGCCGAATTACACAAAGTCGTACCACTTTTTGTTGTTTTTTACACAAAGTCGTACCACTAAGTGTTGATTTTTACATAAAACATCATTACTATTTATATATGAATCGATATTTAACATCAGACTTAATTGCATGGAAAAACTCTAAAAACAGAAAACCATTAATAATTAAAGGTGCACGTCAAGTTGGAAAAACATGGCTAATGAAAGAATTTGGAGCAAAATATTTTTCAAAAACAGCATATATTAATTTTGACAACAATCCACGTATGCAGTCTGTATTTGAAGGTGATTATAACTGCGACCGTTTAATTAAAGCTTTTAATATAGAAACAGGAATTGAAATTACAAAAGGCGACACTCTTATTATTATGGATGAAATTCAGGAAGTGCCACGAGCTTTGTCGTCGTTAAAATATTTTAATGAAAATGCAAATGATTATTACATAATTGCGGCAGGTTCACTTCTAGGAATTGCTCTTCATAACGGAACATCTTTTCCAGTTGGAAAAGTTGATTTTATGAATTTATATCCGCTTAATTTTAGAGAATTTTTGGAAGCATGTGGTGATGAAAAATATTGCAAACTTCTTACATCTGATGACACTCAATTGATGACCTCATTTAAAACAAAATTTATTGAAAGGTTAAAAGAATATTATTATGTTGGCGGAATGCCAGAAGCCGTTAATACTTTTATAAACACAAATAATTTTACTAAAGTACGCACTGTTCAAAAAAATCTACTGGAATATTACGAGCAAGATTTTTCTAAACATGCACCCACAAACGATATTCCTAGATTAAATTTAATTTGGCATTCAATACCAGGACAGCTTGCAAGAGAAAATAAAAAGTTTGTGTACGGAGCATTACGTAAAGGAGCAAGGGCAAGCGAATTTGAAACATCACTTGAATGGCTTTCTGATTGTGGCTTGGTTCAAAAAATAAACCGTGTCAAAAAAGGAGGAATGCCTCTTATTGCATATTTAGACTTAAATGCTTTTAAACTTTACATGAATGACACCGGCTTGTTATGCGCAATGTGTGATATTGATTCAAAAACAATTATAGAAGGCTCTTCTATTTTTGAAGAATTTAAGGGAGCACTTACAGAACAATTTGTTTTGCAGCAACTTATTTCTGACTGTGGCATAAAACCTTTTTATTATTCAGCAGACAACTCAACTGCAGAAATAGATTTTATAATTCAACTTGGTAAAGAGATAGTTCCTATTGAAGTAAAGGCTGGTGAAAACCTTCAGGCAAAAAGCTTAAAAGTATATCATCAGAAATATCAAAATAAAATTTCAATAAAAACAAGCCTTTCTGATTTTAGAAAAGATGAATGGCTTATGAATATTCCTCTTTATGATATTTGCAGAATTAAAAATATTTCTATATTTTAATCAGCCGCTCGTTGCTAAGTTTGCCGTTCATTCTGTGGGAAATTGAAACAACTGTTCTGCCTTCACACGCTTTTTTTAACGCGGATAAAACTCGCTCTTCTGTGGCGCTGTCCAAGTTTGCGGTTATTTCATCTAGCAAAAGAATTTGCGGCTCTGCTACAACTGCGCGGGCAATTGAAAGAAGCTGGAACTGTCCGTAAGAAAATGAAATTTTTTCTGATGGTGTTTGGTAGCTTTTTTCTAAAGATAAAATATTTTCGTGCAAGCCAACAAGCTTTGCGGCACTTTCAATTTGCTCTTGTGAAATTGACTTGTCAAATAAAGAAATTTGTTCTGCTAAAGTTCCGTCTACTAAATGGAATGACTGCTCAACGTAGCCAAAGATTTTTCTTTTTGAGTCATCTGGAATATTTATTGAGTCAACGCCGTTTATTTTTACAATGCCTTTTTGCGGGAAGTAAAGTCCTAAAATAAGTTTGAAGATTGTGCTTTTTCCAGCGCCTGTTCTTCCAACAAAAGTTACAGCTTCACCTTTGTTAATTGAAAATGATAAATTGCTCAGCACTTTGTTTTTTTCATCGTATGCAAAATCTACATTTGTAAAATTTATGCATGATGAGTTTTCTGATGGAATGACAGAAGCACTTGTTGGAATAACAGGAATGTTTATTGGCGTTACAGTAGCGCTTTTTGAAATATCATTTGTCGGCATAACTGCAACTCGCCGTTCTTCTTCGTTTAGAAATTCGTTTATGCGCTTTACACCGGCCAGTGCGCTTTGTATGTTTTGTATTTCCATGCCAATGCTTTCTAGCGGTTCAAAAACTTTGTTAACATAAGCAATTATTGCAACGGCAGTTCCAACAGAAAGTCCAAAGAATGACTGAATGTTTCCACCAAGAGACGCAAGCACCATCATTACGGCAATTACAACAGAGCTTATAAAAATAATTATAGGAGAATAAATTGAGTCGTACAGATTTGATTTATCTGTTGCCTTGTAACTTTCTTCTATATAATTGTCATATTTTTCTTCCATGTATTTTTCGCGGAACAAGTTGTGAATCATTCGCAAGTTTTTTATTGTCTCTGGAACATGGTTGTTTACTTTTGCAACTGCAACTCTGTTTTGAATTTGTGACTTTAGCATTTTCTTTTGGAAAAGCCTTGTCATTAAAAATAAAAGCGGTGTTACAAAAATCATAAGAAGCCCAAGCCCTAAGCTTTTATAAAATATAACAACTATTATGCTTATAACTTTAAAGCAGTCGGCTACCATGCTTACAATGCCGTTTGTAAAAAGTGAATCTACAACATCAACATCATTTACAAAACGCGATGTAATTTTTCCAGGTTCGTTTTTTGTAAAATAAGATGCTGGCAGTTTTGTAAGCTTTTCACTTAACGCGCTTCTTAAGCCGTGAGTAATTTTTTGCCCAAACACTGTAATCATAACGTTCTGCGCTGATTCAAATATTCCAGAAACTGCAATCAACATAAAATATAAAAGCACAATGTAAACAGAAATGTTTTTTTGAGCCGTAAGACTGTTGATTATTTTTTCAAGGACAAGAGGCGGGAACAATGCCGCAACTATGGAAAGCGCAATGACTAGAATTGCAAGAACAGTAACAGCTTTATTTTTAAGCAAAGTCTTTTTTACAACAGAAAAAAGTGGGTTTTGATTTTTCATTTTGCACCTTCTGTTGGCTTTATGTCTAAATCATTTTTTAACGCATTGCATTGTGTTTTATAAAGTTTTTCATAGTTTTTATTTTGCATAATAAAATTTTCATGTGTGGAAAATAATGCTGTTCCTTTTTCTAAGAAAAGAACATTGTCCATTTTTGGAAACATAGCAAGCCTGTGTGAAATTAAAATAATTATTTTATTTGTAGAAAGCTTTTTTAGATTGCTAAATATTTGCTCTTCTGTGTTTTTATCTACTGCAGAAAACGGATCGTCTAAAATTAAAATATCTTTTGCGTTGTACAAAGTGCGCGCTAAACTAAGGCGTGACTGCTGACCTCCAGAAAGCTCCACTCCACCGCTGCCAACAAATGTTTTTTCTTTTAAAGGCATTTCTTCTACTTCTTCAAATAAGCAAACATCTTTTAAATATTCAGAAATATCTTTTGTGCCGCCAAGCTTTATATTTTCTTCAACACTGTCGCTCATCAATTCCGGCTCGTGACCCATGTATGTTACATAGCTGCTTTTTTCAAAAGGAGTTAGCTCATTCACTTCTTTTCCATTTATTAAAATGCTCCCGCTGTATGGAACTTCACCAATAAATGTTTTTCCAAGCAAAGACTTTCCGCTGCCAACGCTGCCTGTTACTCCAATTATTGTTCCTTCGTTTGCAGTAAAGCTTATATTCTTTAGAATTGTTTTTGAATCACTTTTAATAGAAAGATTTTGAACTTTTACTTCTACAGGCTTTGTAAAATCTATTTGCGTAGAAGTGTTTGGCTTTGTGCATTCTTTCATAAATGGCTTTATTCTTTTCCAAGACACTTGCGCTTTTTGCACAGCGTTAAAAAGTTTTGCGGCTTTGGAAGATTTAAATGCCATCTTTGTAAAGCAAGAAAGGAATGTTGTAAATGACGCAATGTTCCATGCAGTCCAACCGTTGCCCATAACATTTCTTGCTCCAATATACAAAATAAAAATCACTCCGCACATTGAAATTACATTGTACAAGGGCTGCATTGTGCTTTCTAGAATATTTGCCTTTACTGATTTTTTTTCATAGTCTGACAAATAGCTTTCATAATTTTCATTTCTGTTTTTGTCGCAACCGTAAACTCTATATGTTAAAGCGTTGCTTACCCTGTCCATTGTTGTGTTGTTCAAACGGCCGGCGCTTTTTTTATATTCAGAATTGTAACGCGCAACAAATGTTTTTAATTTTTCTGCAATAAGGTATGCGATTGGTGTGAATGCGCAAGAAACTAAAGCCAGCCGCCAGTCGTAATAAAAAAGCATTACTAAATAAGAAACCAAAACTACACCGGTGTCAAAAACTTCTGTTGTAAATTTTCTCATTCCTTCAACACACGAATCTACATCAGAAACGGCTTTTGTCATTACGCTGCCTAAGTTTTCTTTTTGCAAATCACTATGGCTCATGTTAACAAGGCTGTTGTAAATTATATGCCGCATATTTTTGCTTGTGTTGTTTGCAAACCGGCGCACGTAAAATCTTTTTACACATCTGTTCAGCTGAACTAATAAAATTACAACTAAATAAATTATTGCAAGGCTTAACATTGAAGAGAAAGTTTTTTTCTTATTGATAATGTCAAATAAACATTGAGCTAGCTGTCCTTCAAAATAAGGGCCTGCCACCATTCCAACGTTGTAGACAATGCCAGAAATTGTAACAAGTGTTAGTGGCAGCCACTCTGCTTTAAAATATGAAATTACTTTTTCTGGATGCATTATCTTTTTCTGCTGCATATTTTCTTCCATAATAAAATCTATTGTAACAAATATACAACTTAGCCCGCCATGTAGCAATACGAAGCAGTCCGTTAGGACCGAAGCGTTAGCGAAAGTTGCGGAACGGCGGTTGGTGCAAAAAGGCTGCTCCATAAAAAAAATATTTTGACAAATTGCTTTCATGAGTTCATAATAATTTTATTCTATATAACTGTATTTGTTATGAGGAGGAAATTATGACAAATGAAGAAGCTATTCAAACTCTTAAAGAAATTAAAACCTATTGTGCGGCGAATGCTTTGGACGCGCTTGAATACGTAATTCAAGTGATGGAGAAACTTGAAAAAGATGGAGTTGCAAATCCACTTGATACTGACTTTACAAAAATTTGATTTTATTTGGAGTTTTAAATGAACATGATTGGAACATTTTGGTCACTGGTTCCGCCAGTAGTAGCTATTGTATTGGCGCTTATCACTAAAGAAGTTTACTCTTCTCTTTTCATCGGCATTTTAATCGGTGGACTTTTCTTCTCTGGTTTTTCTTTTACAGGAACTATCACACACGTTTTTACAGACGGCATTGTCGCTCAGCTTTCTGACCCTTACAATGTTGGAATTATTATTTTCCTTGTGCTGCTTGGAGTTCTTGTTGCTCTTATGAACAGAGCGGGCGGTTCTGCGGCTTTTGGAAAATGGGCAAAGGATCACATTAAGACACGTGCAGGCGCTCAGATTGCAACTATATGTTTGGGAATTTTAATTTTCATCGATGATTATTTTAACTGCCTTACAGTGGGAAGCGTCATGAAACCTGTTACAGACAGGCACGGTATTTCAAGACAGAAGCTTGCTTACTTGATTGACTCAACAGCGGCACCTGTTTGCATTATAGCTCCAATTAGTTCTTGGGCGGCGGCTGTTACAGGATTTGTTGAAGGCGAAGACGGGCTTGCACTTTTTGTAAAAGCAATTCCTTTTAACTTCTACGCTCTTCTTACAATTGTAATGATGTTCGCTCTTGTAATTACAAACACAGACTTTGGTCCAATGAAAAAGTTTGAAGACAAAGCAAAGGTAATTGAATCAAAAGAAGACATTAGCAAATTGAACATCACTGGCAAAGGAAAAGTTTTTGATTTGATTTTCCCAATTTGTGTTTTGATTGTTCTTTGTGTTGTAGGCATGATTTATACAGGCGGATTTTTTGACAGCACAAAAGATGGATACTTAAATTTACGAATTGCATTTTCTCAAAGCGATGCTTCTGTTGGTCTTGCAATTGGTTCATTTGGCGCTTTAATTATTACAGTTATTGTTTATATGATTCGCCGTGTTCTTCCATTTAAAGATTGCATGGAATGTATACCTGACGGATTTAAAGCAATGGTTCCTGCTATTTTAATTCTTACACTTGCTTGGACTTTAAAAGGCATGACAGACAGTTTGGGTGCAAAGGAATTTGTTGCGGGCATTGTACAGAATAGCGCTGCGGGCCTTATGAATTTCTTGCCGGCTATTATTTTTATAATTGCTTTGTTCTTGGCATTTTCTACAGGAACTTCTTGGGGAACATTTGGAATTCTTATTCCAATAGTTGTTGCGGTTTTTAAAGACACAGATTACAACTTAATGATTATTGCAATTTCTTCTTGCATGGCTGGTGCTGTTTGCGGCGACCACTGCTCACCAATTTCTGACACAACTATTATGGCAAGCGCCGGTGCTGAATGTAAACACGTTGACCATGTTTCAACCCAGCTGCCTTACGCGCTTTCTGTTGCGGCAATTTCTTTTGTGTGCTACATAGTCGCAGGCCTTACTTACAAAATTAGCTATGTGTTCTCACAAATACTTTGCATGGCAATAGGCATTGCACTTGTTGTTGGAATGCTTCTTGTATTTAAAAAGATAAACGCTAAGAAAGATGCAGCGTCTAACGCGAATGTAAAATAAAGGATACCGTCATTTCTACAGAAGCGGAAGAATCTCTTTATTCTTTATAAAAAAAAGCTGACTGAAATTATTTCCAGCCAGCTTTTTATTTTACTTACAAATCTGATTTATCCATTCAAAAAGTTCTGGTAAGTCATAATCTCCTGAATGTGGAACGTCCCACGGAAGAGCGTAGTCAACTTGCTTGCCGTTCATCTGAAGCTCCAACGAAAGAAGCGCAGAAATTGCAGAAGCGGTATCTGAATCTTTTGTGCCCGCCCTTATTCGCCAGTATTTAGAAGCGCCTTCTGATGAAACATAATTCATTGCGTTCATCATTTTTACAATACTACTGTCTGCCATAGTACCATTGGCTGTATCGTGTTCAAGAGCGTAATCTGTAAAATGTTTTTTATCAACTTCAGAAGTGCCGAACAATTGGTTTTCTCCAGTTGATAAATCTACTGCGTCAAATGCGCCTGGTGTTTTCATTCTTCCAAGATATGATTTGTATGATTCAAAGTCTACGTCTGTTACTTTTCCATTTTCAACAGTTACCCAGCTGTAATTGCTCATTGATTTTCCACTGTCCAACGCTTTTTGTGCTGAAGAAATTATCACTGATTTTACATAGTCTTTAAAAGTGCCGTTGCCGTCAGAATCAAGTGTAAGAGAAGTGCCGTCTAACAATTTTAAATTCAAGCTGTTAACATAATCAGGGAACATTGCAGCAAGATCTTTTGAAATTTTAATTTGATCTTCTGTAAGCTCACCTTTTACAACTTTTCTTTCCATATGATAATCAAGCATAGTCATTTCTATTTTTTGATATTCATAAACATTATTAAACATCCACTCGTAAGCAGTGTTTGCATTTTCCAGATTTGTAATTGGGCAGTAAGCAGAGACTGCATAAATATCATCACGCTCTTCTGCGGCCCCAAGTTCTTTTAAGTAAGGCTCGTAATCCTTGCTGTTACCAGAAGCGCCTAGTAAAGAAGAAAGAGCACCACCAGCGCTTGTTCCATTTGAAATTATTTTTTCAGAGTCGCCTGGAATTATTTTATCATTATAACGCAAGTAACGGACCGCGGCTTTTAAATCTACAATGCAAGAAGGTGCTTTACCGTTTGAGCTAGTTCTACCTCTTGCTCCAGGAGAAGCAACAACCATTCCGTTTGCTAATGCAAGTGCAATTGAATTTGGACCACTGCGTCCTGGGCCAAAAGCCGGAGCATCTGTATTAGTGCCGTCATCTACAACCCCAGGAGTTGCAGGCATGTAACCGCCAATTTGATTTGGTAAAAATATAGGAGCAGTTTTTGAAGTGTAGCCGTTTATTATTCCACCACAAAAATATTCTTCTGGAATATAAATGTTCATTGCTTCATACTTTGTGTCCACTGGATTTTTTACATAGACAATGTTTTCGTATGCACGAATTTTTATTTTTGTTCCGTTTACATTGATTGTCTTTGGAACATAAGAATTTTCATCAAACACTATTGAAGTTCCTCCACTTGTATTTTCAACTTGTGCAGACTTGCAAGAAGCTGCACTTAAAACAACAGCAGAAGCACATACAAACATTGCCGCTGCTTTTAGAATCTTAATCATTATTATACCTCTAAATGATTTTTTTCTCTAATAATTTTTGGCAGTATACACCTGCGGCATGATCCAACTGTGTTATAATATAATAGATGGTTGATTTATTTTCTAATGAAATATTTGTTATATTTTTTTACGCTTTTCATGCTTGAGATTTTAAAAGAAGTAAGGTTATAATATAGAAAGAACTTGATCGGAGTAAAAATGTTTAGAAAGTTTTTGTCTAAGTTTCTGTTTGCTCTTTTTTTAACAATTACAATTAACTCATTTGTTTTTGCGTCAGAAAAAAAATCTGAGCCAAACATACATATTCTTTTTTTAAGCTCCTATAATCTTGACTGGGAAAGCAACATTAAAATGATCAATGCTTTTATGGACACAATTGACGGCTATGCTCACGCTGATTATATTTTCATGGACACAAAAAATCACAGCTACGAAAGTGTAAAAGAAAAAGTTTTATTAGAAATATTGGAAATACAACAAAATCATGGAAACTTTGACTACATTCTAACAGTGGACGATGATGCATTAAATTTTATTTTGGAATACCGTGATAAATACTTTACAAACATTCCTGTTGTCTTTGAAGGAATAAACACATTAGACAAGGCAATTGAAACTGCGAAGAATCCACAAATGACAGGCGTTGCAGAAACATTCTCACTAAAAGAAACAATAGAATCTGCAATTAAAATTTATCCTGATGCAAAAAAAATTGTTGGTATTTCAGACAGTTCTGTCTCCGGGCTTGGTTCAAGCAAACAATTTCTTGACTGCAAACAATATTTTAAAGACTATACTTTTAGCATAATGAATTGCTCTCTACTGACAAAAGATGAAATTGCAAAATCTATTTCTTCTTTGGATAAAAATACAATTCTAATTTTTCTAATGCTAACAAATGATGCGGACAACAATCTTTATTCTATGAAGCAGGGAGCAGAATTTATTTTTGAGAACGCGAACATTCCTGTGTTCAAAGCAGACGAGCTTGGAGTAGGCTATGGAATTTTTGGTGGAGTAACACTTTCATTTTACGACATGTCCAAAATTGCAACTAATATAATTCTTAAAGTAATGAACGGAAAGCCTATTTCTGAAATTCCAATAACTTCTGCACCATCTTATCCACAATTTGACAAAAAAATAATGGATAAATTTAATATAAGAAAATCTCAACTGCCGCCAAATTCAATTTTAATAAATAACAATAATTCTTTGCAAATAAAAAAAGAATATATAATACTTATTATTTGTATTATGATACTTCTTATTGTAATGCTTATTCTTCTTTTCATTCAAAAGTCAAAAAAGAAAAAAGACTATCAAATGCTTTTAGAAAAAGAAAGAGCTGAAAAAGCAGAACGAGCAAACACAGCAAAAAGTGAATTTCTTTCTAGAGTAAGCCATGACATTCGCACTCCAATGAACGCAATAATAAATCTAGTGGGGCTTGCAAAAAATGAGCTTGATAATAAAGAAGCTCTTTCTGAAGATTTAAGCAAGCTTGAAATTTCAGGAAAGTTTTTATTAGGACTAATAAATGATGTTCTTGATATGTCAAAAATAGAAAGTGGAAAGCTAGAGTTGCATCCAGAAGTGTATACGATAAAAGAATTTTATAAATATCTTGAAGGAGTAATTGCGCCTCTTTGCAAAGAAAAGGATATTGAATTTTCCTACAACAATCCGCATGATGATTTTGACAAAACTGCACCTGACGTTTTTGTAGATATTTCTAGACTGAATCAAATATTTTTCAACATTCTTTCTAACGCTATTAAGTATTCACACAAAGGCGGAAAAGTTACAATTGACAGAACAAATGTTCTGCAGACTGATAAAATTATTTCTGGTGATTTTATTATTACAGACAACGGAATTGGAATGAGCGAAGAGTTCCTTAATAAAATTTATCTTCCATTTGAAAGAGCAGACAACACTTCATCTTATTCCGGCACAGGTCTTGGAATGTCAATTACAAAAGCTATAATTGATAAAACAAAAGGCTCAATTAAAATTACCAGCAAGCTTGGTAAAGGAACGCAAGTTACAATTCATTTGGTAATGCCGCTTGCTACTTTAGAGCAAAAACAAAACGCAAAGAAAAATACAAATGTTCAAAATAAAGAATACTTAAGAGGAAAAAGAGTTCTCTTATGTGAAGACAACGAGTTGAATGCCTCAATTGCAAAACGTATACTTGAGTCTTTTGAAATGCAAATTGATATAGCAAACAACGGCGAAGAAGGCATAAAATATTTTAAGCAGAACGAAACTTCTTATGACGCAATACTAATGGACATTAGAATGCCTATTATAAACGGACTTGAAGCTACAAAAATAATTCGCAATCTTAATTCACAAAAATCTAAATCAATTCCAATCATTGCACTAACAGCAGACGCATTTTCTTCCGATGTAAAAAAGTGTATTGAAGCCGGAATGAACGACTACATCTCAAAGCCAATCAACACAGAGATGATGATTTTTACAATTAAGAAATGGGTTTAGAAATAAATGCAAAGTTCGTAAAATCCAATATATAAAATAACTTCATGAACTAACAGTTATAAAGAAATCAAAATGGATTATTCAAAAATACTAAACGATATAAAAAATGACTCCACATATCAAAAAAATATTCTTTACGGAGAGCCACGTAAGGACCATCCAGAATGAACAATTCTTGCACATATAAATGAGCTGACAGTCAACCTTGATAAAATAAAATGCTACATCACAAAAGAATAATATGACGAGCTTGCATTTTTAATCCACGTGCACGACATATGCAAACCTGACATTGCACAAAATTCTTCTCTTAGAAAAGAAACAAATCACCAGACGCTAGCAAAAGATTTTGACAATCTTACATGGTTCTACAATGAAGTCTTTAATCTTGGATGGAAAGTCGAAATATGCGAAGAGATTTTTCTGCTCTTGGATTGGAAGCAAGGTGAAGTGCTTTTTTTTTTTACATTATTTTTGTTTCAAACCAAGTCTAAATAACATTAACATGCTTTAAAATAAAAAAACTGGCAGCAATTAACTGTCAGTTCTATTCTTATTAGCTGGGGTTGGACTTGAAACAACGGACGCATAACCTCCAAAGAAGCGGAACAGCTAGGCATTCATAGAATGTATTTAAAAATACTCACTGACAAAGGGATTCTTGAACGCACAGAACAAGGCATTTACCAGAAATCAGATATTTTAAACGATGAACTATATGATTTGCAAACTGAATATCCAACAGGTATTTTCTCACTAGAAACTTCCCTTTATCTTTACAATCTTTCAGAGCGTGCC
>JBAXYY010000056.1:0-15525 GCA_041670585.1 Treponema sp.
CTTGTTGGAATGACACGACACTTGTTGGAATGACACGACACTTGTTGGAATGACACGACACTTGTTGGAATGACACGACACTTGTTGGAATGACAATACTCATTTTTTTACCATTCTGATTCGTGCGGCATGAGCGTGGCCCGCAAGACCTTCTGCGTCTCCTAAATGGCCGGCCGCCTCTGCGCTTGCAACTGCGCCTTTTGTTCCAGGCACAACACGTAGCGATGTAACTGTTTTTAAGAACACTCTTACAGAAAGCCCGCCTGTGAATCTTGCGCTTCCTGAAGTTGGCAATGTGTGGTTCAAGCCAGCAGCATAATCTCCAAAGACTTCCGCTGACTCATGTCCTATAAATAGTGAGCCGTAATTGTGAACTAAAGAAATAATTTTGTCTCTTTCTTTTCCTTCATTCATTGCAAGCTCCAAATGTTCTGGTGCTTTTCTATTTGCAAAATCCGCTGCCTGCTCCAAAGAATCTGTGATGATAATTTTTCCACAGTTTTTTATGCTGGCTTCCGCAGTAGATTTTGTTGGAAGAACCGCGAGCTGTTTTTCAATTTCTTCAGCAACTTTTTTTGCAAGCTCGTAGCTGTCTGTTGCTAAAACCGGCTGTGCAACAACGTCATGTTCTGCCTGTGCAAGCAAGTCCGCCGCAACCCATTCAGGATTTGCTGATTTGTCCGCAATGATGAAAACTTCAGTTGGACCCGCAACCATGTCTATGCCGACAGTGCCATACACTAATTTCTTTGCCTCTGCCACATACTTGTTTCCCGGCCCTACAATCACATCTACTTTAGGAATTGACTGTGTGCCAAAAGCCAATGCCGCTATTGCCTGGCTTCCACCGCAAGCGAACGCTTTTGTTACACCACAAATGTACGCCGCGGCCATTATATTTTCATCAGCGTATGGCTTGCCGCCTACAAACGGCTTGCCTGGCATGCCTGTTCCGTTTTTTTCAGCAAGAAATTTATCTTCCGGGTGGACACGTGGTGGTGTGCAAAGAATAATCTCTTTAACGCCCGCCGCGGCTGCCGGTGTCACAGTCATAACTACAGTAGAAACAAGCGGGAATCTTCCAGCTGGAACATAAACGCCCGCTCTTTCCACAGCAATGTTTTTCTGACCTGTAATAACTCCGGGAGTAAGCTCTGTTTCAAAATCTGTAAAGCACTCTTTTTGCTTAAGGGCAAACTTCAACGCCAAGTCATGAGAGTATGTTAATGATTTATAAAGCTCAGGATTATTCTTCTGCATTTTTTCCGCAGCAGCTTTTAATTCTTCCATTGGAATTTCAAAATTCTTTGGAGAAGAGACATCGAACTTTGCGCTGTATTCATGAAGGGCTTCATCTTTTTTAGACTGAACATTTTTTAAAACATCACGGACAGTCTCTATTGAATCACCAAAATTTCTTCCTGTAAAAAAGCTTTCCTCAACTTCATTTGCTTTTTGAATCTTTATCATTTTACCCTCGTGTACTTTTACAAAAATATTTTCTAAAAGAATTGCCACGTCGTTTTGTTCCTCGCAATGACGCTTATCTTATTTTTCCTTGTGGCGCTTGTCCAACTCGTCGTAGACATCCTGCCATTTTACATTTTCCTTGTACATTAAGACGCTAAGAAAATAAAGCACGTCTGCCATTTCCCAAACAACTTCTTCCTTGCCTTCTGCTTCTGTTACTTCTTCAGCCTCTTCCATTACTTTTTCACGAACGCGCTTGTCGTTTAAAGTTGCAGTGTAGCTGCCCGGCCTTGGATTTGCAAAACGTTCCGCGATTGTTCCGTACAGACGCTCCATGCTGCTTTTTTCATCAGGGTCGCTTCCAAAGCAAGTGAAGCTACCTGTATGGCAAGCTCCTCCGTGTGGAATTACAGTTGCAAGAACAGTGTCCCTGTCGCAGTCAGCGCGCAATTTTACTACGTCTAAAAAGTGTCCGCTTGTTTCGCCCTTTGTCCAAAGAGTGTTGCGAGTTCTGCTAAAGAATGTAAGCTTGTTTGTAGTGAATGTTTTTTCAAAGGCTTCCTTGTTCGCGTAGCCCATCATCAAGACTTCTTTGTTTACGCTCTGTGCAATTACAGGAATCATGCCGTTTGTTTTTTCAAAGTCCAGGCAATTTATAAAGCTGTCCTTTAGATTTACAACGCCCGTGTACAACGCCATGCCCAGCTGAACATCGCAGCCCATTTTTTCAAGCTGCACAATTTGCTCTAAGGAATTTACGCCGCCAGCCGCAACAACACGGCACTTAACCGACCCGCGCAATTTTTTGCACAAGTCCATGTCTGTTCCCTGCATGCAGCCTTCTTTTTCTACGCAAGTGAACAAAAGCTCGCTCGCATATTTTTCAGCTTCTTTTGCACCTTCAATAAGTGGAATGTTCGCAGTCTCAGTCCAGCCTTTTACAGCAATGTTGCCGTTTATTGAATCTACAGAAATAATAATTCTTTGTTTGCCAATTGATTTTACAAGCTCGTCCAAGAACTCTGTATTTAAAATAGAGCCGCCGTCTTTATGCGAAGTGTTCCAAGCAGCAGAGCCGATAATTACTTTTTCAGCGCCAAGGGAAATTAGTTCCCTTGCTTTTTTTACATCGCGAATGCCACCGCCAACTCGTACATTGCCTTTTCTAAGAAGTGATTTCAGAAGAGAAGTATTTGCAGTGTTGCCTTTTTCATCTGTATGACGAAGAGCCGCGTCCAAGTCAATAATTGCGACTTCGCCGTATTTATTAAAATCATTTATCAAGGCATCAGCATCATCACGCTGAAGCACTAAGTCTTTGCCGTTCTTTAACTGAACAACGTGTCCGTCTTTTAAATCTATTGAAGAAATTACCATAAGTTCAGTTTACCAAAATTAAAGGGAAAGCACAACGTCAGACAATTATCAATTGTTAATGGTAAATTTTGAATTGAAAAAAAAGGGGAGTTTTTTATTTGCTCCCATAAGAATATAAAAAAAATATTTCAATGTTTCTATTGACAGAATCAATTTACACTGTTACTATTCAAAGTAACAGTTACTACAAACAGTAACACATTAGAGGTCGCAATGAAAAGAACAGATTCATTATACGAATGTTTTGAAAGTGAAAGATACACACCATACTCGCTAGCAAAAAAAATAGGAGCAAAGGCTATTTTGGAAAGCGCAAGTTTTGCACGTGGAAAAGAAAGATACTCAATTTTAATGACAGACGAAGCTTTTCATATATTACAGGATGAAGAAGGAATTGCTTTTACAATTGACGGCCGGCGTGTTCCATTTACAGCAGCAAAAGAAGAAGCAGAAACAATAGCGCCGGGATGTAAAGGAACACACGTTCCTGACATTCTAGACGCGCTTCTATATGTTGCAAATGAAAATGACATCAACAAACAAAATATTCCTGTTCCTGCAAGTGGCATTGGATACTTAAGCTACGAGTTCTGCCAAAGATGCGACACAATCACACTTGCTCCACAAACAGACGAGCTTCATATTCCAGAAAGTGAATTTATTGTTGGACACATCTACATTGTGTTTGACCATTTTACAGAAAAGCTTCACGTGTTTGCCCTTAATTACACAGAACATCAAATTGATTTGCACAAGGCAATGGAAAAGCTAAAATCTCGCTTGAACGACATGGACTTTTCTTACCTTGCTTCCCCAGAAGAGCCTCTTCCTTGCAGAACAATAACTGATTTAGAGCAAAGTGAAATTGAATACAAGAAGAAAGTTGAAGAGATTAAAAAAAATATAATCGCAGGCAACTTGCTTCAAGCTGTACCTTCAAGACGACTACAGATTGAAAATGAAAATTCAGCAATGGAAATATACAGAAGACTTCGTTCAGTAAATCCTTCTCCATACTTAGTCTATCTTGATTTTGGCGACAAACAGTTGATTGGTTCTTCTCCAGAAAGCTTGGTGCGTGTTCGCGATGGTTCCGCTTCAATAAGACCAATTGCCGGAACTCGTAGAAGAGGAAAGTCAGCAGCTGAGGATGAAAAATTAAAAGAGGAATTGCTTGGAAATAAAAAGGAATGTGCAGAACATTTAATGCTTGTTGACTTGGCAAGAAACGATCTAGGACGTGTTTGCAAAGCAGGAAGTGTTGAAGTTGCGCGATACATGGACTGTGAATACTTTAGCCATGTAATGCACTTGGTAAGCGATGTTCAAGGAAAAGTAAAAGACGGGCTGAAGCCTATTCAAGTTTTACGCTCCTCTTTTCCAGCAGGAACTGTAAGCGGTGCCCCTAAAATAAATGCCATTCAAATTATTAGCAAGCTAGAAAAAATCAAAAGAAGATTCTACGCAGGCGCCATTGGATACTTGCAGTCAAACGGAGACCTTGATTTTTGCATTGCAATAAGATGCGCTCTTAAACAGAACTCAACTTGGACATTGCAGGCAGGAGGCGGAATTGTTTACGACAGCAACGCAGACCGCGAGTGGGAAGAGACAAATGAAAAGCTTGGCGCTTTAAAAGCAGTTTTGCAAAACAATTAGCACAGTCTTTTAAGTAACATTTGGCGCGACATCCTTGTCGCTATTTGGCAAAGTTCATTTTGCTTAAGTAATTTGTTCAAAATAATAAACATAAGGAGTAAAAAAATGATTTTAGTAATCGACAATTATGACAGTTTTACATTCAACATTGTTCAGGCATTGCAAAGACTAAGCAATGAAGAAATAAAAGTAGTTCGCTCAAAGGAAACAACAATCGACGAAGTTAAAGCGCTTGATTTTACAAAGCTTGTAATTTCACCAGGACCCGGAACTCCAACAGACGCAGGAATTTCAATTGAAGCAATAAAACACTACGCAGGAAAAGTTCCAATTCTAGGAATCTGTTTGGGACATCAAGCAATAGGCCAGGCTTTTGGAGCAAAAATTGTTCAGGCAAAATTTATACAGCACGGCATTGTTGAAGAATTGGACACTGACGGAAGAGGCCTCTTTAGAATCATAGGAAAGAAAGGGACATTCACCCGCTACCATTCACTAGTAATAGATGAAAGCACACTGCCTAAAGAATTTGAAGTGACAGCAAGGGCAAAAGACGGCGACATTATGGGAATAAGGCATAAGACCTTGCCAATAGAAGGCATTCAGTTCCACCCAGAATCAATTGCGTCAGAAGGTTGCGACAATTTGTTCAAAGCATTTCTTAACTACAGAAAAGACAATCTTCCTGTGAGCGAAATCTTGAATCAGCTTATTGAAAAAAAAGATTTGGACGAAAAGACAGCAGCGCTCTTTATGGAAAATTTAACAGACGGCACTCTTGATGAAAAAGTAACAAGCGCAATTCTTACAGCGTTAGCCGCAAAGGGGCCTTCAGCAAGCGAGATGGCAGGATGCGCAAGCGTTCTTTATAAAAAGAAAACTCCACTTCCATTAGACAAAACCGGGCTTGCAGAAATTGTTGGAACAGGCGGGGACGGAAAAGGCAGCTTCAATATTTCATCATTAAGCGCAATTGTTGCAGCAAGTTGCGGTCAGCCAATGGCAAAGCATGGGAACAGAGCGGTCTCTTCAAAATCAGGAGCAGCAGATTTCTATGAAGCTTTGGGAATTAAAATTGACACAACACCGGCAAAAACAGCAGACCTAATTAAAAAAACAAATTTTGGTTTCTTAATGGCTCCAATTTACCACAGCGCAATGAGATTCGCGGGTCCTGTAAGAAAAGCCCTGGGAATAAAAACAATAATGAATGTCTTAGGCCCTTTAAGCAATCCTGCAAACGCAGAGTACGAAGTGCTTGGCGTGTACTCAGAAAAACTTCTTGAGCCTGTAGCAAAAGCCGCAAAAATACTAGGCGCAAAAAAAGTAATGACAATCTACAGCGAAGACGGTTACGATGAGATTTCACCTTGCGCAAGAACAGCATGTTATTTGATTGATGAAAAAAACAATGTGGAAAAATTTATTTTAAAGCCGGAAGACTTTGGAATATCAGGTTGCACAGACGAAGAGCTTTCTGGAGGAACAGGAAAAGACAACGCAGCTCTTGGAATGGATATACTAAACGGCAAGGGCAGAAAATCTATAAAAGCCGCAGTCGGTTTAAACGCAGGATCTGTTTTATATCTTTCAGGAAAGGCTTCCACTATAAAGGAAGGATACAACATGGCGCTAGAAGCAATTGACTCTGGAAAAGCCCTGGCCAAACTGAATGAAGTAAAAGAGGTTTCTAATGCCGCATGACATTCTTACTGAAATATGCGCAAAACGGAATGATGATATAAAAAAATCAGGCTTCACTTTTGGAGCAGCAGTTCCAGAAAAACGCTTAAGACCAATCACTCCGTTTCTTAAAGAAAAAGGCGCAATCTTAGAAATAAAAAGGGCCTCTCCAAGCAAAGGAATTATCAACAAAGATTTAGACGCTTTTAAAACCGCCACGCTGTATGCTAAAAAAGGCGCAAGAGCAATAAGTGTTCTTACAGAAAAAAATTATTTTCATGGAAGCCTGAATGATTTGCTAGAAGCAACAAAAGCTGTAGACGAATACAATGCAACTCATTTAGAAAAACCTGTCGCTGTTCTAAGAAAAGATTTTCTTTCTTCAGAAGAGGAAGTTGAAGTTTCTTACAAATGCGGTGCGGACGCAGTCTTGCTTATTGCAAGAATCCTTACAAAAGAAAAACTTATTTCAATGACAAAAAAATGTGCGGAGCTTGGCATTACAGCTTTTATAGAAGTGCGCTTAGAAGAAGATGTCGCAAAATTTATTGAAGCATTACGTCTTTACCCAACATCTGTTGCAGCAGGAGTTAACGCAAGAAACTTGTCTGATTTTTCTATAGACAGCCTCTACCCTGCCGGTATGCTAAAACATTTGCGTGATGAAATAAAAAATATTTCTAAAGAAGACAACTCTCTTAACGTAGACAATCTTCGGGTTGTTTACGAAAGTGGAATCATGACTCCACAAGCCGCGGGCATGGTTGGGCATTTAGGATTCAACGGAATGCTGCTCGGAGAAGGCGCTGTTAGAAATCCAGAGAACATTGAAAAATTGACATCATCTTTTACTTGCAACAGCAAAAGTCAAAACGGGGACTTTTGGATTAAGTACGGCTCTGAACTTCAAGAGCGAAATGCTAAAGGCTATTTTCCATTTATAAAAGTTTGTGGCATTACACAAGTTGAAGATGCAGTTGAAGCGGCAAAGTTAGGTGCAGACTTCATAGGCTTTATCTTTAGTACAAACAGCAAGCGCAATGTCTCGCCGTTTTTTGTACGCAAAGTTTATAAATCAATTCAGCAGACAGCAGGCGACTCTTGGAAAAAACCGCAGCTTGTCGGAGTAATCACTGACCCTTCTTCGCAAGAAGCAAAGGACGCATTTTCTTTGGTAAGATGCGGCATTCTTGACGTAATTCAATTTCACGGTTGCAAAATAATTCCACCAGCAGACTTTACTTACCGTGACATTCCTCGTTATGCAGCAGTAAAAATTGGAAGTGATGAAGACATTGAAACTCTTAAAAAAGAATTTCTTAACGGAGAGCCACGAGTCTTGATTGACGCAAAAGTAAAAGGCAAGGACGGAGGAACAGGAGTAAACATAGATTCAGCACTTGTTTTAAAAGTAAAAGAAACAACAAAGCTTTGGCTAGCAGGAGGAGTAAGCGAAGAAAATATTTCAACATTCTTAACAAACTACAGGCCAGAGTTAATTGATGTTGCAAGCCGAATTGAAGACACAACCCCAAGTGCCCCTGCCGGCAAAAAAAACATTTCTAAACTGAAAAAATTATTTACCGTCTTCAATGAAACTATAAATGAAATAAATAGAAAATAGGAGAATACAATGTACAGCACAGAAGGATTTTTTGGACAGTACGGCGGAAAGTATGTAGCAGAAGTTCTACGCCGCCCGCTTGATGAACTAGAAGTTGCTTTTAAAGAAGCAATGAATGATAAAGATTTTCTTGATGAACTAAACATAATCAGAAGGGACTACATAGGACGGGAGACACCTCTCTTGTACGCCCCTCGCGCGACAGAACTTTTAGGCGGAGCAAAAATCTACATAAAACTTGAAGGTCTTGCAAACACAGGCGCGCATAAAATCAACAACGCAATTGGACAAGTGCTTCTTGCAAAAAGAATGGGCAAGACAAGAATCATTGCAGAAACAGGAGCCGGTCAGCACGGCCTTGCAACAGCCGCCGCTTGCGCAAAATTAGGCTTGGACTGCACAGTCTACATGGGCGAAGTTGATGTAAGAAGACAGCAGCCAAACGTAGCCGCAATGGAAATGTACGGAGCAAAAGTCCACGCTGTAACAAGCGGAAGCCGAACTTTAAAAGACGCAGTGAATGAAGCAATGAGGGACTGGGCCGCGAACTTTGAAAACACGCATTATGTCCTAGGGAGCGCATTAGGTCCTTCCCCTTTTCCAGACATGGTAAGAACATTCCAATCAATAATTGGTGACGAAGTAAAAAAGCAATGTGAAGAAAGAAACATAGACATTGGCGCAATGGTTGCATGTGTTGGAGGAGGAAGCAATTCAATTGGATTCTTCAGCCCGTTCATTGACCAAAAATCACCTAGATTAATAGGAGCAGAAGCTGGTGGCATTGGACCTAACATTGGAGAAAACGCCGCACGTATGACAGGAAACGCTTCAAGAGAAGGAATTGTTCAAGGCTACAAGAGCCGTTTCTTACTAGACGAAGACGGACAGTCTCTTCCAACACGTTCAATAAGCGCAGGTCTTGACTATATGGGCATTGGGCCGCAACTTGCAGAACTTGGAAAAACAGGCAGAGTAGAATTCACTGCTATTCGCGACAAAGAAGCATTAGAAGCAGTTAGTTTCTTTGCAAAAAATGAAGGAGTATTGTTTGCCCTAGAAAGCGCGCACGCAGGAGCCGCAGCTATGAAAATTGCAAAAGAAGTTCCTAAGGATAAAGCAATAATAATAAATATGTCAGGACGCGGAGACAAAGACATCTTTATAACAAGCCCTGTATTCCGTCCAAAAGAATGGAAAAAATTTCTAGAGAGCGAGCTAGAAAGGCTAAATGAAAACAAAGATATTCATGTTGCAAAGCTAATGAACAAATCAGGAGAATAAAATGAAAAAAATAAAATTGATGGCACATCTAGTTGCCGGTTACCCAACAAACGAACTTTCACATATAGCAGCCCACGCTCTTATAAAAGGAGGAGCAGACATTCTAGAAATACAGCTGCCATTCAGCGACCCAAGCGCAGACGGTCCCGCAATACAAAGCGCCTGCACAGAAGTTCTAAACAGAGGAGCAAAAGTAAAAGACGCGTTAAATTTTATATCAGAACTCCATGCGGAATTTCCAGACACAACAATTTATTTAATGAGCTACGGTTCTTTAATCTACACACCTGGAGTTTCAAACTTCTGCAAAAAAGCCGCACAGGCCGGAGTAAAAGGAATGATTATTCCAGACCTTCCATTTGACTGTGACGAAGGATTAACAAAAGCCTGCAAAGAAAACGGCATGGAAAACATACCAATTGCAGCACCAAGCATGAGCGATGAAAGGCTTTTTAAATTAGCGCACGCAGGATTTAAATATATATATGCCGCATTAAGGACAGGAATCACAGGAAGCAAAACAACAATAGATTCTCATACAATTGAGTTCTTAAAAAAGGCAAGAGCCGGCGGAAGTAAAATATACGGAGGCTTTGGAATAACAAGCGGAGAACAAGCAAAGGAGCTCGCAAGCAATGTAGAAGCAATTGTAGCAGGAAGTGTCTTTGTAAGGCTTATTACAGAAAATCAAAACGACAAAGAAAAATTAGCAAAAGCGGTGGAAGCAAAAGCAAAAGAACTTTCTTATATAGAAATTATTCAATAAGGGAGCCTATTGTCTGGTACATTTTCTCAGCGTCTATTGGCTTTGAAAGATAAGCGTTCATGCCGGCATCTTTGCTTGCTGTTATGTCTGAATCAAAAACATTTGCAGAAAGTGCGACTATTGGAATTTTCTTTGCGTCGTCACGGTCTAAAGAGCGAATTTCTTTTGCAGCTTCAAGACCGTCCATTACAGGCATTCTTACGTCCATTAGAATTACATTAAAATAGCCAGGCTGGGAGTTCTTAAAAATCTGCACGCCCACTCTGCCATTTTCTGCGGTTGAAACATGCATTTTTTTCTTTTCCAAAAAGGAGCGTGCTATTTCTGCGTTCAACGCATTGTCTTCGCAAAGCAAAACATTTTTATCTTCAAGTGTTGAAGTATAATCCTGCTTTTTATATACAAAATTATTTTCATCTGTTTTTTCAACAGCAGGATATGAAAGAGTCACAGAAACAGTGGTGCCTTTGTTAATTTCACTCTGAACATCTATTGTGCCGTCCATTAAATCAACAAGATATTTCACAATGCTCATTCCAAGCCCTGAGCCATACTGAATGTTAGACTGCATCCTTCCTTCCTAAGAAAACGGCGTGAACAATTTTGGAATAAAATCTTTTGACATGCCAATTCCGTTGTCCTGTACTTTGTAGCATTCAGTGTATACTCCATTTTTTACAGATAAAGTTTGCACAGAGAAAACAACCCTTCCACCAGGCAATGTATATTTAACAGCATTTGAAAGAAGATTTATAAGCACTTGCTCAAGGCGGCGAGAATCAATCAAGACAGTGTCTTTTTCACTTTCACTATTAAAATGAAATCTTTTTTCTATAGTTATGTTTTTTTTCATTAGCCATAATCAAAAGATTTGAATAAACATTTTCAAGCAGTTCTTTTCTGTCGCAAGGCTGCTTACGTAGTTCAAGTTTTCCTATTTCAATTCTGTTCATATCAAGAGTGTCGTTAATTAAACTCAACAGGAACATACTTGAAATCTTCATCTGCTTTAATGATGAATGAATTTTTTCAACATTATTTTCTTCCTCAAGCAAATCAATAAGCCCTATAATTCCATTCATCGGAGTGCGCATATCATGGCTCATTCTTGCAAGAAATTCTGTTTTAGCATTGTTAGCTCTGTCTGCCTTTGAAATTGCATTTTGTAATTCTTTAGTATTTTTGTTTTTCCAAATAATCACGCGGGCTATAACAAGCATTATAACAGCCATTACTACAAGAATAAAAACAAACAAGCTTGTTTTATGCTGCAGGACAAATTCTTTAAATGAAGTAACTCCAGTGCTAGACGACATATTGTTCATAAGAATTGTATTTTTTTGCTGAGTTGTTATTGAAGCAATGCCCTTGTCTAAAATATCAACAATGATTGGATCTAGGGTTTTAGAAACGCCTATGGAAAATTTAAAGCTGTCATTTGTAAGCGGGTAAGATTTTATCTTGTCAAAAATATAATTATCATTCAACGAATCATAGCTGCTGCTTGGAATTACAGTAATATCAGCTTTGCCTTTTTGAATTTGCTTAATGCATTCTTTTAACGATTTGCAATAGTTAATTGAAGTGTAGCCTTTTTCACGCATTATAAATTCATAAATAGGAAAATCTTCTTCAACAACTGCGACACTGCTTGTGTTCATTGTATTTGACTTATTATTTCTAACTACAAAAGCAAGGCTGTTATTGTAATAAGGGGAAGTCATTAAAACATTATAAACAGCAGCAACTTTGCTATTGTAATCTACGGAGCTCATTAAATCTATTTCACCAGACGTAAGCTTTTCTCTTAATTCATTTCTTGAGCCTCTCTTTGTAAAAACAAATTTCAAGCCAGTAACTTTTAAAAGTGAATTAAAATAGTCTATGTTTATTCCTTTAAATTGCTTAGCCTTCTTATCATAATATTCCATTGGCATCATATCTTGAGCAGCTGCGACAATAAGAGGCTCTGCGTTTTTTACAAATTCTTTTTCATCGACGGACAACGATACAAATGAAAGAATTGTGCCAAAATATTTTTCATCAAGTTGAAGCTCGTAATAAGGATAAACTAAATGGATTTCTTCCATTGCATAATCAATTTGTTTTTTAAATTAGGCTTATTTTTGTTCATGCAGAAATATAAATAGTTGGTGTTTATTTTTGCAATAATTTTATATTTTTCTTCGCAGCGAATTGTGCTCATTACAAGGGCATCAACCTTTCCGGATTCAAGAAGAAGCTTTGACTCTTCATCCGTTTCGCAATAAATAAAATTGACTTTGACATTATATTTTGACAAGTAATCTTTTGTCTGCTTGTTACGAATAGAGCCTCTTAAGCACGCAATTTTCATTCCGCTAAAATTCCTAAAGTCGTTATAAGCATACTTGTTGTTGTCATTCAAAGTGCAAATAACAGTTCCGCCTTCGCCCATGTTTCTTCTTGAATAATTCCAAAGCTTTTCGCGTTCTTCTGTATATTGATTTCCAGGAACAAGATCAACTTCACCAGAAACAAGTTTTTTTGTTGACTCTTCAAAAGACATTCTTACAAATTCATATTCCCAGTTTGTATACTTTTGAATTTCCTTTAAATACTCATAGACATACCCGCTGACATTTCCACTGTTATCTATTGTCAAATAGTTTGGATAGTCCATTACGGCAACTTTTACAATTTGCTTTTGTTGTGAAAATAAATTTATTGATGATATGATTTGCACTGTGGAAAATAAAATAAAGGCAATTATTTTTTTTAATAATCTTTTGTTTTCCATGTAAACTCTCCACTTATTGAAATTATGAATTCCATACCTCAATTTTTAAATCATTTATTCTAGACAAATGTCTTTTATTATTTGTAATCAAAATACCATTCTTTACTAATGCTAAAGAGCCTATCAAAATATCATCATCTTCTATAAGTTTTCCTTTATGTTTTAAATCAGCATAAATCTCAGATGCTTTTTCCATAGATTCTTTTGTTTGATATTCAACGCCTATACAATTACAAAAATCCTCAAAAATTGAAAGTTTTAAATCATCATTTTTATATTTAAAACCTCTTAGAACTTCATAATAAACAATATCACTAATTTTGACAGTTTGAGACTGATATAAATTTTTCAAATTGCTTACAATATTTTCTTTACCTTCAAGTAAATCAATAATGATATTTGTATCCAAAAAATAAAGCATTAAGCAAATTCCTTAAATTTCAAGTTTTTATTTTCTCTAAATTCCTTCGCTTCTTTTTTTGAAAGTATGCCGCTCATTTTATCAATGAAGGTACAATCTTTTTTTTGTTCTGATTTTTCATCGTTTGATTTATTACTATATTTGTAGCAAGTATAATCAATAAAGTTCATAACTTCTTCAACACCTTGCTCAGGGAGAGTTTTAATCTTTTCTAAAATTTCATAAGGCATATCAATACCTCCTGTACAATATTATACCACTAATTCTAACAGTAAAAAAGGAAGCATCTAAAATATTTTTCAGACACTTCCTTTTTTTAATTATGTCATTCCGACCGAAGAGGAGGAATCTCTTTATTAAAAAATGCTAATTAACATAAGAGATTTTCACGCCGCTACGCTTTTTACAATGACAATACTTATTTTACAACATCGCTGAACAATTTGAATACATGCTCAGGGCAGCTTGCAACACATTCGCCGCAGTTGTTGCATTTTGTGTAGTCAATTACAGGCAGTCCGTTCACCAAGCTAAGCGCGCCTTGCTTGCAGTCGCGAGTGCATTTGCCGCACTTGATGCAGCCAACAGTGCAGTTCTTTCTAATATGAACACGGTCTTCGCTTCTGTTAGAGCATAAAGCAACAGCGCCATTTGTATCAGCAGGCATAAGTGTAAATAATTTTCTAGGGCATGTCTTTACGCATATTCCACAGCCAGTGCATTTTGAATAGTCAACTTTAGGAAGCCCGTCTTTACCCATTGCAAGAGCGCCAAAAGAGCAAGCGCTTACGCAGTCGCCAAAACCAATGCAGCCAAAAGCGCACATCTTTGTTCCATTCACAGCAAGAGCCGCTGACGCACAGTTATGAATGCCGTTGTATTTTCCACGAGGAAGAGCGCAATCTTTGTTCCCCTGGCACGCAAGGACTGTAACTTTTGCAACAGAGCTTACCGCAACGCCAAGAACATCGCCTACTTTTTTCGCAGTGGAAGGACCGCCAGCCGCGCAGCCATTTGCAGGAGCCTTGCCGCAAGCAACCACCGCCGCAAAACCGTCGCACCCAGGAAAGCCGCACCCGCCGCAGTTAGCACCAGGAAGCACATCACGAACAGCCTGAATCTTTGGGTCAACTTTTACAAAGAAAATCTTTTTAAAAAGCCCAAGCAAGAATCCAAGAAGAAATGACAAGACAAAAGCAAGAACAATTGTTATTAAAATAGTTTTCATTTTACACTTCCCCTTATTTTATTAAGCCCTTGAAGCCAATGAACGCCAAGCTCAAAAGACCCGCCGCTATAAAAAGAATTGGTGTGCCTTTAAATGCTTCAGGAATTGGAGCAGTTTTAATTCTCTTTCTAACGCCGCTCATAATTACAAGGCTCATTAAAAATCCAAGCGCTGTTCCCAAAGCGTACACAAGGCTTTCACCGTAGTTGTAGTTTTTAGAAATGCAGTTGATTGTAACGCCAAGAACCGCGCAGTTTGTTGTAATAAGCGTCAAGTAAATGCCCATTGCGCTGTACAAGCCAGGCGCTGATTTTTTCAAATAGAATTCAACAAGCTGAACAAGAGCTGCAATAACTAGAATAAAAATAAGCGTCTGCAGAAATTCCATATGAAGAGGAACCATTACGAATTTATAAAGTGGCCATGTGACAGCCGCCGCAAGAACAATAACAAAACTTGTCGCAACACCCATGCCAGTTGCCTTGCCAGTGTCGTTTGACATTCCAATAAAAGGGCAAATCGCAAGGTACTGAACTAAGACAACGTTATCTACAAGAAGTGATTTTATAAAAATCTTTAGAAGGTCGCTCATTTAGAAGCCTCCTCTGAAATATTTTTTTTAGCTGCTTTTTTTGCCTCTGAGTTTTTTCTAATTGCGCCAGTTATTGCAATTAAAAATCCGAACACTAGGAACCCACCAGGCGCGCTGTTTAAAATTCCAATACGGAACTGCTCAGGTATTACTTCAACTTTAAAAGAAGTGCCAGCAAGAAGTGTGCCGCCGCCAAGCAGCTCTCTTATAAAAGAGATGACAGTTAAAACCCAAGTGTAGCCTAGCCCCATTCCAAACGCGTCTAGAACAGAATTGCCAACTGAGTTTTTAGAAGCATAAGCTTCAACACGTCCCATGATAATGCAGTTGACAACAATCAATGGTAAAAAAACTCCAAGCGCGTCGTACAAAGACGGAACGTATGCCTGAAGGACAAGCTGCACAATTGTAGTGAACGCCGCAATTATAATAATAAAAACAGGAAGCCTTATTGAATCTGGAATCTGCCTTCGTAGCAAGCTTATAAAAAGCTCGCTCATTACAAGAACAAACATCATGGAAAAGCCCATGCCCACTCCGTTAAAAATGCTAGTTGTAATTCCAAGCGAAGAGCAAAGGCCTATGTTCAAAATTAAAAGCGGATTTTCTTTAACAAGTCCGTTTGTAAAAGTATTCATTTTA
>JBAXYY010000057.1:0-15520 GCA_041670585.1 Treponema sp.
ATGTACATTCGCTGTTTGCAATTGTTCCAGTTGTGCTGTCTGAATAAGTTGCAGTTACAACAACTCCGTCTGACGAGAATGTGTCGCCAACAGTGTATGTTGTTGTTGCACTGCTTGCGTCAACAGAAATTGATGACAAAGTTACCTCTTCATCAGTTGAGCTTGGGCAGCCTGTAAATACAAGAGCCGCCGCAACTAAAAGAGCCGCAACTAAAGAAGCACTTCTAGTAATTTTTTTGTTCATGGTTTCCTCCTTTAAAGAATCCACTTTATTTATATCAAGAATTATAGTTTATGATATTTATCTACTTTTCTTGATTTTCAAATTCATAATAAACCACAAAGTTAATAAAAGCAAATTATTTCTGTATTTTTTTCAGTTTTATGATTTATTATCAAATAAGATACTTATTTATCAACTTTAACAGTTTCTTATATTATTCATATTAAACTTTCTAGTTTTCTTCTTAAAAGACATTTTATTGAAATACAGGGAATCCGTTTTTGTCATAATTGATTTTTTTTACCCAAGTCTGCCTGTTTGGGTCATAAAGAGCGAATGACAAGTCAACGTCTGCGTATTGTCTGGCATGATAAATTAAATAGTCTGCCTTGCCGTCCCTGCTTGTTGTAAAGGAGTTATGCCCCGGCCCGTAGATTCCGGTCTTTGCGTCTGTTGTAAGAACTGGAGTGTCTAGTTTTGTCCAAGACTCTTTTTTTGTTAAGTCTGAGTTTTCATCTGCGTAAAGAAGTCCCATGCAATAAGTTGAGTCAGTGGCGCTTGCTGAAAATGTTATGAAGATTTTTTCATTTCTTTTTAACACAGCGGCTCCCTCGTTCACTTTGAAGCCTTTGCATTCCCAGTCGTACTCAGGGTATGTTAGCAATGTCTGTGGAAGTTTTAATTTTGTTGGAGATTCCATTTCCGCAATAAACATCGCTGAATTTTCTGTGCGCTCTTCTCTTTTCTGTGCCCACACTGCAAAAAGCTTTCCTTTGTTTTCAAAGACTGTTGTGTCAAGCATGAAGGAATCCCACTGTGATTTTAACAATCCTTTCTCCTTCCATTTGCCGCAAAAAGGATCGGGGCTGTCGTTTTCTAGAACAAATGATCTAATCCACCATGGGCTCTCTGACCTGCCGGCTGAAAAATATATGTACCATTTGTTGTTTATGAAGTGAAGCTCTGGCGCCCAAATGTGATACGACATTTCACCGCTTGCGTGCTTTCTCCAAATTGTTACAGGCTCTGCTTCTGAAAGGCCTTTTATTGACCATGACCTTCTTATTTCTATTCTGTCGTATTCAGGAACAGACGCGGTGAAGTAATAATATCCGTCGCTGTGAAAATATACGTAAGGATCTGCCCTTTGCAAAATCAAGGGCTTTTTTTCATCTTCTGATGTTATGTCTGTTATATTCATAATTTGTTCCTTTTAGTTTGAAATAACTTTTTTTATTTTTAAAATTTTTATACTTAATTTTTTTTGATTTCGATTGTTTGTGCTACGTTAAGAGCGCACGGATGCATTACTTGTTTGCACCAAGTAAGCACACGAGGTGCGCTCTTACAGTAGCACGAATTGCTTTGCAATTCGTGCAGAAGTAAAAAATACACGGATGTATTTTTTACTTCCCTTCATTTAATGCCTTTGTATACAGACGCAATTTCTTCCGCAGAGAATGCGCGGGAAGCCACAAAAACATCGTCCATAAGACCATTGTACAATGGATCTGCCCAGTTAGAGCGGCCAACGTAAAGGCCTGTTGCATTTGCTCCTATGCTAGACGGAGTTGCGCCTGTCGCGTTCTTCTGCTTAAGGTTTCCGTTGACATAAAGACAGATTTCTCCGTTGCCCAAGGTAAGAGCAACATGTGTCCATTCGCCAATCTTAGGAAGGCTTGTTGCAAGAGTCACATTTCCACTTGTTCCAATACAGTCGCATCTTAAAACGCCGCCGTCTGTGCCAAGCCAAAGGTCCTCTTTTGTGTCGCCCAAGTCAAATATACGTGCCCATGCGTTCCAAACGTTTGGCTTTATCCACATAGAAATTGTCAGTCCGTCGCCGCCCATTGCATCGCTTTCCAGTGTAAGATATTCATCTTCGCCGTTGAAGTTAAGGGCTTTGCCGTTCTTGCCGTCAACAACCTGTGAAGCCTCCAGAGCGCCTGTGTAGACATTAAGACCGTAGCCTGAATGGTCAACAACTTCATTGTCTTTAACATCTTCATCAAATGTGTAATATCCTACAACACCTGAATCTTCTGTAATTGTGAATGGATTTGCAGAAAGTGTAAGGTCAACTTTTTCTGCTTTTGCAGGAGCGTTCTGCTGTGCAAGATATGCAATTTCTTCTGGAGCTAGAACACGTTTTGCAATTACAATTTCATCCATGAGTCCTTTGAAGAATGGATCTGCCCAGTTAGAACGACCAACATAAAGTCCCTGAGCTGTGGCCGCAACTTTAGCAGGTGTCACATTGCAAATAATTTCCTGAACTTTTGCGCCATCAACATAAAGCTTTAGTTTTCCATCGCCAAAAGAGCCTGCTACATGTGTCCAAACTCCCATTTCTGGAAGAGGTGCGTTAACCTGTGCCTGGCTGCTTTCTTCACGAAGTCCTATAGTGCCTGCCTGCCTGCCGTCTACACCCATGAACACATCTTTTTTTGTGTCGCCAATATCAAAGAAGCGTGCCCATGTTGTCCACATGTCAGCCTTTATCCAAGCGGCAAATGTAAATCCGTCGCCCTCTAGAGCTGACTGGTCCAATGTTAAATATTCATCGTTTCCGTTGAACTGCAAAGCTTTTCCCTTGACGCCTTCAACTGTAACCGAGCCATCCATTGCGCCGCTAAAAATATCAAGCGCAGAGCTTGAATGGTCAACAACTTCATTGTCTGTAACTTCTTCATCAAAAGTGTAGTAGCCTACAACGCCAGGATCTGCGGCCGGGTCAATTGATTTTGTTGCGAGATTTGATTTAGCAGCAGTGCCGCCAGAAACACATCCAGTTAAAGCAATAGCCAGAGCAGTTGCCAATATGCAACTTGTAATTTTTTTCATAATTGCCTCCATAAATAAAATACAAAAAACAAGCATCCGTTCACTTCGACAAGCTCAGCGAACGGAAACATTTTCTAATTTGTTCCAAGTAAGCGCAAGGATGCCCATGCGCGCAAGCGCAAACGTCAATAATTTCCTTTTACGCAAACGGCACGAAGTGACGTACGCGCGCTCTTATAATACTACGAATTGCAATGCAATTCGTACCAAACTGAAAAATACATGGATGTATTTTTCAGTTTCTAGAACCAGAAGCAGAACATCATTGGAACACGCCATGCGACGCACTGTGTTGTGTTTGCAGAAGAGAAGCGAGAGTACTGAAGCTCAACACCGCTCTTTACGTAGCCATTCTGGAAATTCTTCTGGAATGAAGGGAAAGCATAAGCCACAATGTAGCGTCCAGTAGAACCGCTTGTTGGGTTTGCAGCGCAAGGCATTCCGTCAACTGTCAAGTCCCAGTAGATTCTTCCAGCAGAGGACATTCCGCCGCCAGCAAAGATTGTTCCATTTGTGTCCTGTGCGTAGATTCCGTTCAATGTCAAGCCTGCAACATAAGAAGTGCCTGGAATATTGTAAGCAGCGCCCGCACCTGCCCATTCGTGGAACACAACGTCGTTTGTAGCAGCATAATGAGCCGCAGCGTAGCCAGTTCTGTTTTCAAAGTTAACTGTTACATTTCCAAGTGGAGAGAATTGTCCAGAAACATCAAAGCAATGTGCTGTTGTCCATTTTTCAACTGTTGTATTGTAACGGTAGCGCATGTCATAAGTTGCGTTAAGCTTTACACCAGGAATAATTGATGGCATATCTGCCTGCAGGTAGCCTTCACCGCAAACGCTTGTTGTAGAAAAGTCCGTTGCTGGAGTATATGTATAGCTTGTGCAGTAAAGTCCTGGGCGGAAGCCAAAGTTGAATGTAAGGTTAAGAGCCTGAACCTTGTACTGAGCGGCAAGTTTTGCTGTTCTCCAAAGGTTCTTCCAGTTGTTGTATTCAACCATTGTTGTTCCGTTTCCTGATGTTGGAATAATTGGAACACCTACTAAAGCTTTAAAGCCCGGAATTTTATAAGGAGAAACTTCAACAGCAGTAAAGTGCTGCCCTACGTCACGGCTTGCAAGTTCAAGAATTTCCTGTCCGCCAAACTGGTAGCCGTTGTAAACATAGTCAAGGTTCCATTCCTCAAATTTTCCAAGGTAAGCCTTTACCTGATTATTAAAGAAAGAAACAGTCATATTTCCCTGATGGAATAAAGTTGAATTATAAATAGCATCTTTTGTACTATCATAAGCCACTTGATCTCTATAAAGATCATACCAAGAGCCTAAAGAAGAGTTAAGGCGAACTCCAAGATTGAACTGGAAGTTTGCGGCTGTAACATTTGCGTTCAGCTCTGTGCGGCCGTTGTACCAAGAGCCTTCATCAGCATAAACATCTGTGTAGCTCCAAATGTCAGTGTCGCTTGTTGTTGTAAAGCTCTGCACTCCTGGGAAGAAAGAATAGTCTTCATATCCGTGGAAGCTAACAGTCTGTGCTGTAGCAAGTGTGCCCGCAGCTACCAACGCTGCGCTTAAAATCAATTTATTTAATTTCATCTTTTTACTCCTTAAATTTACCAATTTGCTGAAGAAACAGTTTGAGCAAGAGTTCCATTTACAGTTTCTGTTACTGTTACATTTGTTCCGTCATAAGCTACTTTTAACACAACAGTAGCATTTGTTGGCAACATTGAACCAGCTGTTGAATACGTGTAGTCGTTGCTAAACTCAGCACTTGATGTAGCTCCACCATTTCCCCATAAACCAATACCAAATCCTGCATCTGTTGAACTATTTAACCAAGCGTCTGCTCGTAGAAAATTGCCGTTGTTATTATCATCATAAAAAGCCAAAGCCCATGTTTCCCAAGCATTTGAAGATTGTGTTGGTTGAGTAAATGTATATTCTACATAATCGCCAGCAGCTAAGTCCACAGTTATAAATTCACTAATTGCATTCCATGCAGAAGGCTTAAAGTCATTATCAACTAAGGAACTGTCTGTTGCTCCATTCACAGCAACACGAGAAACATTCAGAGTGTTTTCTCCACCAAGTCCAACACTTATTGTTTCAGCATCAGGAGCCACATACAAATCGTCATTGTTAATCGCCGTCAACCCGTCGCATCCAGTCATTGCAAGTCCCGCAGCAAGAAGTGCAACAACACCAAGAATGAACTTTACCTTTTTCATGTTCATTTCCTCCTCTGGAAAAACATTAATTAATTTTTGGAACTTCAAACAACATCTGTCATTGAAGTTTCAATATCATTTATTTCAAGAACTTTTGATACACTTTATTCACTATAATCATCAACACGTTTCATTAACGATTTAAGTAAATACTTATCTCTTTTTCTTGATTATAATATCATCATACGACCACTTTCATATTTCTGTCAACAATTATTTTTGATATTTATTTACTTTTTCCGATATTTTCCTTGACAAACACGTGTTTATACCCCATTATTATATTGAAAGGCTGATATTTCCGAAGTTTTATCTGTTTATATCAACTTTTATTGTATTAAACTATATTAAATTATTCGCTTAAAGCAGGAGGATATAATGAAAAAAGGAAAACTTATTATGATTTCAACTTTATTAGCAACAGGAATAGTCTGCTCTTCAAACGCAGAATCAAATGCAAAATTAAACGCGGACTTCTTAAAACCAAAGACAGAAGTAAGCAAGAACTTGTTCGGCATTTTCTATGAGGACATCAACTACGCGGCTGACGGCGGCCTTTATGCAGAAATGGTGCAGAACCGCTCATTTGAATTCAGGGCGTCTAAAAGGCTGCCAACAGACACTTGGTACAACGTGAACTTAAATGGAACAAAAGCAAAGTCTCGCGTAAAGGGCGCAAAGACAAATCCTTTGAATGAAAAGAACACAACTTATGCAACACTTGCAGTAAAGCAGGCAGGAGACGGCATTGCTAACAAAGGCTACGGCGGCATGTATTTTGAAAAAGGCAAAACATACCCAGGCTCTGTCTACATACGCTCAACAGACGCAAGCGTTTCTTCTATTACAATTTCAGCTGGCGACATAAAAGCAGGCTCTAAGTCATACACAACAAAAATAGAAGGCATTGGCAAGGAATGGAAAAAATTCACATTCAATATTGTGCCTGTAGAAACAACCACAACAGGGCAGCTTGCTCTTTGCGCAGACACACTTGGAACAGTTGACTTTGACTTTGTTTCATTATTCAGGGCTGACATCTACAAAAACGAGCCAAACGGACTTCGCGAGGACTTGGCAAAAAAACTTGAAGAGCTTCACCCGGCTTTCATCAGATTTCCAGGCGGATGTATTGTCCAGGGAAGCTACATGTCAGACCGCTACCAGTGGAAAAATTCAATTGGGCCTGTTGAAGAGAGAACAGAAAACTTCAACTTCTGGAACTACCAGCAGTCCCTTGGCCTTGGATTCTATGAATACTTTAGACTGTGCGAAGATTTAAATGCAGAGCCTGTTCCAATTTTAAACTGCGGCATTTCATGGCAGGGAGAAAACAACAACGACGCTGATGTTCCAATAAGCAAGATGGACCCTTATGTTCAGGACGCTCTTGACCTTATTGAATATGCAACTGGCAGCGCGACAAGCGAATGGGGCAAAAAACGTGCGGAAGCAGGACACCCTGAGCCATTTAAATTGAACTACTTGGGAATTGGCAACGAAGACGGAAGGCAGCACTATTGGGAAAGATACGAGCTTATTGCAAAAGCAGTCAAGGCAAAATATCCAAACATAAAGCTTATAATTTCAGCAGGAGCTTTCCCTAGCGACCAGACATTCCACGACACTTGGAGCAAAGTGCGCACTTGGGAAAAGAAGGACGCAACTTCAGACATTGTTAATTTAGTTGACGAGCACTACTACAGCCCTTCATCATGGTTTTTAACAAATCAGAAACGCTATGAAGACTTGAGCTTTTATCCACGTGGAAAAGACGAGCCAAAAGTTTTCATTGGTGAATACGCCTCTTGGGACGACAACAAGCGCAACTCTCTTTATGCCGCAATAACAGAAGCCGCATACATGACTTCAATTGAAAAGAACGGAGACATAGTTGAAATTGCATCTTACGCTCCACTCTTTGCGTTTGAAGGAAAAAGCCAGTGGGCGCCAGATATGATCTGGTTCAACAACCACGACGTTTATCTTTCTCCAAACTACTACGTTCAGCAGCTCTTTATGACGCACAAAAGCGACAGGACAATTTCCTCATCATTAGTACAGCCTTCTTCAAAAAACGAAGAAGCAAAAGGCATTGGAGGAACAGTTGGAATTGGAACATGGGCAACTTCCGCTCAGTTCAAAGACATCACTGTTACAGACAACGACTCAGGAAAAGTCATCTATGATTCAAACAAAAGCAATGGCAACATAACTGACTTCACAGAATCAACCGGCGACTGGTCAAACGACGGCAGCGTTATTTTGCAAAACGATGCTAACGGAACTCCAGCATTTGCTTCTTTAGACAACGCTGATAAAGTTCAGAACATAAAGAACTACACTTATAATTTAAAGGCTATGAAAACAACAGGCGCAGAAGGATTCCTAATTTCATTTGGCATAAAGGGCAAAAACTTGTACTGGTGGAACATGGGCGGCTGGGGCAACACACAGTCTGTAATAGAAAAAGGAACGCTCGCTGGAAGAACAACAATTGGCACTTCACAGGTCCTTACTTTGAACAACGGCACTTGGTACGACATTAAGATTGAAGTAACAGGCGACTCTTACAAATGCTACCTAGACGGACTTCTTATGCACGAATACCGCGACGCAATGAGCTTTGACCCAATTTACACACATGTTGGAGAAACAGACAGCGGAAAAATCTATGTTAAGATTGTTAACATTTCTGAAAAAGAGCAGAAGGTGGACATTAACTTAACTGGTTCTCCTGCCCTTTCTTCTACAGGAACAGCAGTTTATATAACAGGAAAACCTACAGACGAGAACAGCTTCAAAAATCCAACTGCAGTATCTCCTGTTACAGAGACTGTGAAAAATATTTCATCTAGCTTTTCATATACAGTAAAGCCTTCGTCGGTGACAGTAATTGAAATTGACGAGGTAAAATAATTGTGATTAGCAAGCTTGCTATCTGCTGCGGATGGCGGTTTGATATTCTAATAATTTAAAAAATATACCTCCTAATTGAATCGGCCTGTAAGTTTTATAGGCCGATTTTTTTCTAGACTTTGCCTGTATGAATGGTCTTTTATTTTATTTCAAATTTTTTAGGAATAAAAGAAAATAAGGATAGACAATATCAATAAATATCGTTAAAGTAGGAAATATGGAAGAAGTAGATTCAACATTAGTTATCAACCCTTTGGAAGATATTAAAAAGATTAAGGCCCTCGCATCAGAGCCACGTATTCAGATGCTAAATTTGTTACGTGAAAAAACGTTAAACATCAATGAAATTGCCGATGAATTGAAGCTGCCGCAGTCAACTGTCGCAACTCATATTTCAATTCTAGAAGACGCAGGTCTTATTGTCACAGAATCAGTAAAAGCTAAAAAAGGAAATCAGAAACTTTGCAGGCCTTCTTTCCATGAGCTTTTGATTCAATTTCCAGAAACAAAAAATTCTGAGGACAACTTCCTTGAAATAGAAATGCCTATTGGTATTTTCACAGACTGCCATGTCACCGCCCCTTGCGGCCTTTGCTCACCTGAGCACATAATTGGATTCTTGGACATACCGGACTCCTTCCTTAACCCAGAACGCATGAAGGCTGGGCTTTTATGGTGCGGAAGCGGCACTTTTGAATACAAGTTTCCAAACAACACAATGTACGACCAGAAGAACTTGAACAAGTTAGAAGTTAGCATGGAGCTTTCTTCAGAAACACCTGGCACAAATTCCAACTGGCCTTCTGACATTACAATTTGGATTAACAAAGTTGAAATTGGCACTTGGGTTTCTCCAGGCGACTATGGAGACAAACGCGGAAAATACACACCTAACTGGTGGAAGCTTGAAGGCTCACAGTACGGACTTTTAAAGCACTTCTCTGTTACAAACGAAGGCAGCTTTGTAGACGGCGTAAAGATTTCCGAAGTAAAGCTTGCTGATTTGCACATCTCCGAGCATCATTCAATCCGTGTAAAAATTGGTGTAAAGGATGACGCTGAGCACATGGGCGGAATGAACATATTTGGAAAAGGCTTTGGCAACTACGACCAGGGAATTATCCTTCGCTCATACTTTGAGGAAAAATAGGAATAAAAATACATCGGGAAAATTCCTTATCCTATTTATATGATATTTATCAAATAAATATGTTGCACATATCAATAAACAATGATACAATAAATTCATATTATAAAATAACTTTGCCTCTTCAAATTAAAGAGCAGGCAGTTATAATCTTCAAAGGAGACAACTATGAAGGAAACTATTATTGTTGATACAAAAAACAAAAAATCAACTATAAGCCCTGACATTTATGGTCAATTTTCAGAACATCTAGGCCGTTGCATTTACGGAGGCTTCTGGGTAGGAAAAGACTCCCCTATTCCAAATATCAACGGCTATAGAAAAGACGTTCTGCAGGCGTTTAAAAACATAGACATACCAAACTTAAGATGGCCGGGTGGATGCTTTGCGGACGAATACCACTGGAAGGACGGCATTGGGCCTAAGGAAAACAGAAAGCGCATGATAAACACAAACTGGGGCGGCGTTGTGGAAGACAACAGCTTTGGCACACACGAGTTTATGGGCCTGTGCGACGAGCTTGGCTGCAAACCGTACATCTGTGGAAACGTGGGAAGCGGCACTGTTCAAGAAATGGACGAATGGATTGAATACATGACATTCTCTGGCGAATCACCAATGGCAAACCTTAGAAAAGACAATGGCCAAAAAGAGGCGTGGAAGCTCCCATACTTTGGCGTTGGAAATGAAAACTGGGGCTGCGGTGGCAACATGAGGCCTGAATTTTACGCAGACTTGTACAGAAGATTCCAGACATTTGTAAGACAATACGGCAAGGACAAGATTTTTAAAATTGCAGGCGGAGCAAACTCCGATGACTACAACTGGACAGATGTTGTAATGAAGAATGCGCACTGGCTTATGGACGGACTTTCACTTCATTACTACACTCTTGAAAAAACATGGCAGGACAAAGGTTCAGCAACGGAATTTGACAGCGAGGGGTGGTACAAAGTTCTAAAAAACACATTCCGCATGGAAGACCTAGTGCGCCGTCATGGTGAAGTCATGGACAAGTACGACCCTCAAAAAAGAATTGCTCTTGTTGTTGACGAATGGGGATGCTGGCACAATTGCGAGCCAGGAACAAACCCAGGCTTCTTATATCAGCAGAATTCTGTTCTTGACGCTGTTGTCGCAGGAATAAACCTTAATATATTCAACAATCATTCTGACCGTGTAAAAATTACAAATATTGCTCAGGCTGTTAACGTATTGCAGTCACCTGTTCTTACAGAGGGCGACAAAATGGTTCTTACTCCAACTTATCATATTTTCCACATGTACAAAGGGCACATGGGAGCGACACTTTTAGGAACAACATTTGCTTCTGCGTCTTCTGGTATTCAAGAGAAAGATCTTGTGGTTCCAGGCCTTAGCGTTTCTGCTTCAGAAAAAAAAGATGAAAAGTCTGGAAAAACAAAATACCTTGTCACTGTTGTTAACACAGACAACGAATCTTCTAAGAATGTTGAAGTGAGCTTTGCTAATTTAAAAGGCTCTATACAAAAAGCAGAGGCAACAGTTGTTACAGGCGACAAGATGAACTCATGCAACACTTTTGAAAAAGGAGACGCTGTTGTTGAAAAAACACTTTCCGCAAATATTGTTGACGGCCAGACAGTTGCAATAGACATGCCGTCACATTCCGTTGCGTCAGTAGTTGTGTACGCTTAAAGCTTCAACAAAGTGTCATTGCGAGAAGTGCAACAAAGTGGCAATCTCTTACAGAAGAGATTCCTGCACTTCGGTCGGAATGACAAGCAGGTAACAAATTATGGAAGAGCAAAAGAGTTTCTGTCCTGAGTGCGAACTTAGAAAACTTCAGTCAGAGGCCACTAAAGAAAAAATTGAAGAAATTGTTTCAAAAATGGCTTATACTGAAGGAGTTACAACACCAGAGGTTGAATATAAAAGAAGGCTTCAAATTTGCAGCGAATGTCCGTCCCTCAAGGCAGAGATTCTTTGCGCAGAATGCGGCTCATACGTTGCGTTCAGGGCGCATAACTATTCCGGCAAATGCCCCTTTCCTGGTAAAAACAAGTGGGAGATTTTATGAAGACAAAAGTTACAGTTGTAAAAGATTTCACAGTTGGCACCACTGACATAAATCTTTTTGGCTCTTTTGTAGAACACCTAGGAAGATCAATTTACACAGGCATTTACGAGCCAACTCATCCAGACGCAGACAGCCATGGGTTCCGTAGCGATGTTATAAAACTTGTAAAAGATTTGAATATTTCACTTATACGCTACCCAGGCGGTAATTTTCTTTCAAACTACAATTGGAAGGATGGAATTGGTCCAAAAGAAAACCGCCCTAAAAGACTAGACCGTGCATGGTATTCAATAGAGCCAAACGAAATTGGAATTGATGAATTCTACGACTGGTCAAAAAAAGCAGGAACAGAAATACTAGGGGCCGTCAACATGGGCACTGGCACTGTTCAAGACGCAGGCGACATGGTTGAGTACTGCAACTTTCCAGGCGGCACCTATTGGAGCGACTTAAGAATAAAAAACGGACACAAAGACCCTTATAAAATAAAATACTGGTGCATTGGAAATGAAATGGACGGCTCATGGCAGGTAGGCCACTTGGAAGCAAATGACTACGGCAAAAAAGCTCTTGAGGCAATTAAGTTTATGAAGGCCACAGACAGCACTATAAAAACAGTTGTCTGCGGAAGCTCCACATCTCACATGAAAACATACCCTGAATGGGACAGAATAATTCTAGAGAGCACTTACGACTTCACAGACTACCTTTCAATACACCGCTACTTTGAAAACAAAGGCAACGACGACGACTTTCTAGCTTCATTTTTTGAAATGGACAACTTTATTAAAACAAGCATTGCTACATGCGACTATGTAAAAGCATACGCAAGAAGCAGCAAAACAATGATGCTTTCTTTTGACGAATGGAACGTATGGTACCAGCAAATAAAAGAGCCGCACCCTTGGGTAACTGCCCCGCGTATTCTAGAGGAACACTACTCTCTTCTAGACGCACTAACATTTGGAGGCATGGCAATAACTCTTTTAAACCACTGCGACAGGGTAAAAATTGCATGTGTTGCACAGCTTATAAATGTAATCTCTCTGATTTTTACAGAGCCAGCAAAAGGCTGCTATAAACAGGCAATATACTTCCCATTCCAAGACATTTCTTTGTTTGGCAGAGGAACAGTATTGCAGCCAATCATAAATGTTCAAAATAAAATCACAGAGAAATACGGTGAAGTTCCAGCAGTTGTTTTTGCAACAGTCTACAATGAAGAAAAAAACGAAATAACAGTGTTCGCACTTAACACAAGCAAAACAGAAGCTTCAGAAACCGAAATAAATCTTTTTAACTTTGAAAAAACAAGAATGTTTTACAGAACAGAGCTTACAGGAAATGACTTAAGCGCAAGAAACACTTTACAGAACACAGAAGCCGTAAAGCCAGTAAACGCACCACTTGTAGAATCCGACAATGGCAAGTTTGAGGTTTTACTAAAGCCTGCATCGTGGAATGTAATTATGTTTAAAATCTTCTAGCTACTCTTTTAAATAATCAAGCGACGCAACATTTCCATTTAGATAATCATTGCATTTTTCAACAGGCATTGGCTTTCCCCACAAAAATCCCTGAACACAGTTGCAGTTAATATCAGATAAAATCATAAGCTGCTCTGAATGCTCCACGCCTTCCGCAATAGTTTCCATGCCCGCCCTTTTAGTTACAGGAATAAGAGCAGAAAGCAAATCTATGTTCAAAACATTGCCTTCAGAAATACTGTCAATAAAAGTCTTGTCAAATTTTAAAGTGTTGATTGGCATGCTTCCAATATAGCGCAACGAAGAATAGCCTGTGCCAAAATCATCAAGTGAAATTTTTATTCCTAAATCCTGAAGCTCTTTTAACATTTCAGAAGTTTTTTCTGTGTCAGAAATAAAAATACCTTCTGTAATTTCCAACTCCAAAGAATTGCGTTTAATGCTATATTTTTCCACCATGCTTTTAATATGCGAGACAAATTGAGGCGAACGAAGCTGAATAGGAGAAACATTAACCGAAAGTATTCCATCAAAATTATATTTATCTTGCCACTCTTTTAATTGCTTAACAGCTGTCTCAAAAATCCAGTTGCCCAGTATTTGAATTGTGTTAGTTTCTTCTGCAATAGGAATAAAAGTAGAAGGTGCATGGTTTTCTCCATTTTCATCACGCCACCGTATAAGCGCTTCAAATCCACGAAGAGTATGTTTTCCTAAATAAAACTGAGGTTGATAATAAAGTTGAAATTGATTCATTTCCAACCCGCTGACTATTTTTTTCTTAATCTGTAACTTCTCAATAAAACTCTCATACATCTTTGGCTCAAATATAGCAAAGTTGCCCTTGTTGCAGTTTTTAACATGATGCATTGCCAAGTCAGCGTCTTTAATAAGTCCTCTTGAATTAACATCATGCAAAGGATAAACAGAAATGCCTAATGACGCGCTTACTCCAGATTTAGAAAATTCATTGTTTATTTCAGAAGCATTTTCTTTAATTTCTTCTGTTGAATTAATGTCAAGCTTGATAATTGCAAATTCATCTCCGTCTAGGCGATATGAATAAGTTGAAGGATTTTCCATATTCTGAAGAATATTGCCGCTCTTTACAATTACTTCGTCCCCTGCTTCCCTTCCTGTAAAATCATTTATAGTCTGCAAATCATCAAGATTTACAACAACCAAAGCAAGGCTTTTTTTATTTTTTTCTGCTGAAGCAATGAATGAATCAAGCTGTTTTAAGAACTTTTTTCCATCTGGCAGACCTGTCAACTTGTCATTTGACTCTAGAAATTCAAGATGTCGCTCTTTGATTTTTGCATTTGTAACATTTGTCAAAGTGAAGACCAAATAGTCATCATTATACTTTTGGATTTTCATATTAAACCAGACATGAATTCTTTTGGATAAATAATCATTTTCGTAAGTTTGGCCTGTTGTAATTACATGATTGCAAACTTCCATCCAATCAATTTCAGAAGGTAAAGTTGACAACAACTCCCTCGCAGTTTCACCAGGTTTTGTATATCCTTTTGTTTGTTTTTCATACTGATTGTTTACATAAATAATTTTAAAATCTACAGGATTATGATTTTCATCATAAATAGTTTTTGCCATAATTACAGGAACATTTAAATTATCCAATAAATTCTTAGCGTTTAATTCTTCATTTTCCATAAGTAACCCTTTGATAATTTTAACTCTCTCTATTTTTACTTTATTTTTTTTATTATAACATGTTTTTTGTATTTTTTGTAGAAAATATTAAGTTTTAAGCAAGATTTTGTGTATTTCAAAAACATGACAATTGGTGCAATCATTGACAAACACGTATAAGGCGCTTATCATAATTTTTAGCTATCCTGAGTTTTTTTCGGGTTAAATGCTAAAACCCAATGAATCAGACTTAAGCAGAATTGTACTGCCCACAAGCACTGATTTGTTGGACTTTTGAAAGTGTCATCAAGAGCAGAAAGGAGTCTGCCGGATTCAATTTTAACTGAATGACTAATAGAGGATATTCCGACCTCTACTGACGTTTTCTTTATTTTTTAGAGATCTGACAAAATCACAAATCGAGTTTCAACAATGTTATTTTATCAAGTTCAAATCGTGAGCAAGGAAAACTGTGCCATATAAAGAAAATTTATTGACTTTTTACTCTCCCTATAAAAGTTTAGTTTATTATCAAGATCTACATATTCGTTGTAAAAAAGTCCAGCTGTTCTTTTAATCTATATGGGCATCTCTAAAAGCCGCAGTTTTTAGAAGCTCCCATATGCATTATAAAAAATTGTAAAAAATTCAAAATCTCCCTGTTTTACAGTTGACACAAAACTTTGTTTTTGGTAATATACTTGAGTTATCTGAAAAGATAAGGACGATTAGCTCAGCTGGTAGAGCACCTGGTTTACACCCAGGTTGTCGGCGGTTCGATCCCGTCATCGTCCATATCAATTCGGGATGTAGCGCAGCTGGTAGCGCATCTGGTTTGGGACCAGAGGGTCGCTGGTTCGAACCCAGTCATCCCGACTATAAAGCCTTGCAATGGAACAAGTTACAAAGCTTTAATAATTAAAAAATATAAATTGTATTTCAATTTTTCTCAAAA
>JBAXYY010000058.1:0-15067 GCA_041670585.1 Treponema sp.
CGTATTTATTTTAACATTGAAGCAGGAAGCCTTAAAATTACATCACAGCAGTCAGATATGGGCAGCGCAGATGAAGAGATTCCTTGTGAATATGCGGGCAATAGCTGTGTAATAGCATTAAATTTCCGCTACGTGGAAGAGCCGCTTCGCGGCATTGAAACTGATCGCATAACATTTGAATTTTCTGAGACAATGAAGGCTGTAACAATGAGGCCTGAACCTGCATCAGACTATTTCCATATTATTATGCCAATGCAGACAGAGTAAAGTGCCATTTCTTTCTTTATCAACAGTTAATTTTCGCAATTTAAGAAATAATACAATAGACCTCCTTTCGCGGGAGGTTTATTTTACTGGAGAAAACGGGCAAGGAAAAAGCAACTTGCTTGAGGCTTTGTATTATTCTTCATACGGCTCATCTTTTAGAACACACACAGATTCTGAAATTATAAAAAATGGTGAATCAGCAATGAGCCTTCACTCAATGTATAAGGATTCAAATAATTCTACACACACAACGGCTATTACTTTAGAAAATGGAAAAAAGTATATAGAAAAAGATGGCAAAGTAATTCATGACCGTAAAGAGCTTATTAATACAATGCCATGTGTTTTGTATAATCACGATGACTTGGACTTTGTAATAGGCGAGCCTGAACGCAGAAGATTTTTAATTGACCAGTCGTTGAGCATGTACGATGTTCTTTATATTGATGTTCTTAGAAATTATAGGCGTATTTTAAAAAGCAGGAACATTTCTTTAAAAGAGCAGAAGTATAATTTGCTTGATGTTTACGATTTGCAGCTTGTACAAAACGGTTTGGAAATTCAGAAAAAAAGAAAAAACGCAGTGTTCCAGTTTAATCAGATTTTTGGAAAAATTTATGAAAATGTCACAGGAATAAGCGGGCTTTCAATAAGATACAACCCTTCTTGGAAAAAAATTTCAAATACAAGCGCGGAAGAGGGACCTTTTGCAGACGCTACCCTTCCTTCAATTGATGATGTTCTTTCAATTTTAAAAGAAAAGCGTGAAGTTGATAAAGTAATGAATATTACAATGAGCGGCCCTCATAGAGATAGAATTATTTTTGTAAAAGACAACAAGTCTTTTGTGCCTAAAGCTTCAACTGGACAAAGGCGGCTTATTGCTTTGATTTTAAGAACAGCGCAGGCAATTTATTATTCAAATGTTACAAATAAAAAGCCAGTTCTTCTAATGGATGATGTTCTTCTAGAGCTTGACCCAGATAAAAGGCAGAAAGTTACATCATTGCTTCCTGATTACGATCAGCTGTTTTGCACTTTTTTACCAGGCGAGCCTTATCAAAGATATATGCATGAAAATACACGTGTTTATTCAATAAAAGATGGAGGCTGGGAAGAAAATCATGGATGATGAAATAGTTTCTTTTGGAAATATAATTTCAAATACTTTTAAAAATATAAAATCAGAAGATATTCAAAATACAAATCAAATTACTGACGCTTGGAAAAAAACATTGTGCAGTATAAAAGGTGCAGGTTCTTCTTTAAAACCCGCAAATCAGTATGAAGGGCAAAATCTTTACACACACAGTAGAATTCTTGATTTAAAAAACGGAGTTCTTCTTGTTGAAGCAGATCACCCTGGCTGGATTCAACTTTTGCAGATGCACAAAAACTATATTTTAAAAGGTTTGCAAAAAGCATCTCCTAATTTAAAAATAAATACAATTGCGTTCAGGCTTAAAGGAAAAAAAGGTGAGCTTTATGACGCAGAAGAAAACAAAACTTCAGTTGAAAAAGTTCGCTCTAATATACAGGAAAAAATTGAAGCAGAAGAAAAACTCCTATCTGAATCAGAATTAAACTTAAATCCTGATGAAAAAGATAAATCAAATAATTGTAATAAATCAGAATTGCCACCTGAGTTAAGCAATTTGTTTGAGGATTTAAAGAAAAGCGTGTTGACCAACTCTAAAAAATAATGGTATATTTCATGATACTACATTCATATTTCTTTTTTATAGGAGTCTTTAATTATGTTACGCACATATCAACCAAGCAAAGTAAAACGTAATAGAAAGTTCGGTTTCCGTGCACGCATGGCAACACATGGTGGACGTATGATTCTTGCCCGCAGAAGAGCAAAGGGTCGTCATAAGCTTTCTGTTTGCGACGAAAAAAACAAGTACTAATCTTTAGGGAATGGAAACAAGCTTGTTAAAGACGGGGCGCTTTAGTGTTAATGAACATGTAAAGCGTTCTGCCGATATTCAAAAGCTTTTTAAAAAAGGACAAAGGGTTAGTGTTGCCGGAGCAAAGCTCTTCTATGCACTAAATGACCGAAACATAAATCGAATCGGATTTCCTTTGCCTCGCGGTTATGGCAATGCTGTTGAAAGAAACATGTCAAAGCGTTATAGCCGTGAAATTTATCGTCTTTTTAAAACACACCTGAACACAGGATATGATATGTTATTATTAATTTATCCTGGTAAAGATTCGTTCAACTCGCGGTGTGAACAATTTCGAGTATTATGCCAAAAAGCAGGTTTATTAAAGGAATAAGGAATTTTTTTGTAAAATTTCTTACAATTTTAATACGTGTTTATCAAGTTTGCATCTCACCACTTTTTCCTCCATGCTGCAGGTATTATCCTACATGTTCGCAGTATGCTTTGGAGGCTATTAAAAAACATGGTCCTGGTAAAGGGCTGTATCTTGCAATTAAGAGGATATTGCGATGTAATCCGTTTTATAAAGGCGGATATGATCCTGTACCCGATTGAAAGTAAATAAAAGAGGAATCATCTATGGATAAAAATACTATTTGGGCCATAGTTTTATGTGGAATTGTATTGTTTGCATCAATATTTATACAAACAGCATATATAACACCAAAACAACAAGCTGCTGCTGAAGCACAACAACAAGCTAATGAAAAGGCTGCTGAAGAAGCGCAGGCTGTTGCAGCAGAAGAAACTGCAAAAATTACTACACCAGAAAATGTTATTCAAAAAGAAGAAGCAACTGATGAAGTAAAAGAAGAAGTTCCTGAAGAAAATTACACTATTAAAACAAACAAGTTAAAAGTTGTGTTTACAAACCGTGGTGGTGATATTGTAAGCTGCCAGTTGCTTGACCACAAAGATAAGTCAAGTGGTGAGGGCGTTGAAATGGTTAACAACGTTACTTCAGACAACAGGGCAATGTCTTTAGCGTTTGGCGATTCAAACGGCGCTATATTAAACGAAACATTTAATGTAAAAAAAATTGATAACTATACAATTGGTTTCTACAGAAATTATGTTCGTAAAGATGACTTGGGAAATCCACAGAACTTTAGCATAGCAAAACTTTATACATTCAAGCCAGACGATTATGTTTTTAAGCTTGATGTTTCAATTGACACAGGCAATAGCGGCAAAGGTTTAAATGTGAATGGCGCATCTTACACATTGCGTTCTTCACCTCAGATTGGGCCAGAGTATAATCCTAAAAAAGACAAGACTGAAGTAAGACAATATCTTTCTTACAATGGTTCAAAAAAAGTAAGAAAAAATTTTGCTGATAAAACTTATGATAAAGAATATACATGGGCAGGAGTTGCAGGAAAATATTTTTGTGAGCTTATAAATCCTGTTGTTACTTCAAATATGGTTCAGAATGTAACTTGTTCTACAAAAAGCGAAACTGGTTTAATCAATTCTCAGCTTTATTTAACAAGAGGTCCTATTACAGAAGCAAAAGCAAATGATTCATATTATGTTTATATTGGTCCTAGAAGTGAAAAGGAGCTTATTAAATATAACAACAAAGATAAAAATGCTTGGGGACTATTCAATGTAAAATTTAATGAAGCCCTTCAAACAAGTGCTCTTCTTTCTATAATTGAACGTGCTCTTAAATGGGCAATGGAAATGATTTATAAAGTTGTTCACAACTGGGGCGTTTCAATTATCATTTTGACAATTATACTTAAGATTGTTCTTTTCCCTCTTAACAAAAAAAGCGCAGTTGGTACATTGAAAATGCAGGAACTGCAGCCTCAAATGACAGCGCTTCAGGAAAAATACAAGGATAATCAGCAGAAGCTAAGCGAAGAAACAACAAAGCTTTATAAAGAAGCAGGATATAATCCAGTAAGTGGATGTCTTCCAATGATTTTGCAGATGATTATTTTGTTTGCGCTTTACAATGTTTTCAATAACTACTTTGAATTCCGCGGAGCAAGCTTTATTCATGGATGGATAGACGATCTTTCTGTTGGTGACAGCATTTGGACTTGGACAAAACAGATTCCACTTATTAGTTCATTTACTCAGAATAACCTACGTCTGCTTCCAATAGTTTATACTTTCTCACAGTTGCTTAGCGGTAAAATCACACAGTATGGCGGCGGCGGTGGACAGTCACAAGGTTCTATGAAGTTTATGATGTATGGAATGCCAATAATTTTCTTCTTCTTATTTTATAATGTAGCTAGCGGTTTGCTCCTTTACTGGACAGTAAGCAATATTTTGCAGATTGGACAGCAGATTGTTATTAACAATATCATGAAAAAGAAAAAGGAAGAAATGAACAACGGCAAGAAAGAAGTTAACAAAAATGTAGCTAAATTTAAAGGCGGAAAAAAGAAGTCTCGCTAGTTCTAAATTGAAATATTATTTATAGAGGTAAATATATGGTATACGAATACGAAGGGAAAACAGAAAAAGACGCTATTGAAAAAGCAGCGCAGGAACTTGGTCTTGAAAAGGATCAGTTTGATGTAGAGATTCTTGAAACACAGAAAAATACATTGTTCAAAAAAGGATTTGTAAAAATCAGAGTGCATACTGTTGATTCACCAAATCATGTTGCTCCTGATTTTGAAGGCTCTGTTCCAAATGCTACAGTTCAGGCTGCTAATCCAAAGCTTGTTGCAAATCCACTTCCTCAGGATGAATTTGAAACAAAACTGATTGATTTTGTAAAGACAATGATTGGCAAAATGGGCTATGATGTAACTGTAGAAGTTATGTTCCGTGAAGAGAAAAAGATTGGTATTAAATTAACAAGCTCAAGCTCTTCTATTCTTATTGGAAGAAAAGGAAAAAATCTTGACGCAATGCAGCTTCTTGCAAATGTTTATGCAGGACATCTTGGAAAAGAAGATGTACGTGTAATTCTTGACAGTGAGAATTATCGTATTCGCCGTGAAGAAAGCCTTGTTCGTTTGGCATACAACACAGCTGATAAAGTTAGAATGAGCAGAACATCTATGTTGCTTGAGCCAATGAATCCTTTTGAAAGAAGAATTATTCACACAACTTTAAATGATATTCCAGATATTGAAACCAAAAGCGAAGGTGATGGTTTATATAAGCAGGTGCGTGTAATTTACAAAGGTGTACGTTAAAAATAATATTTGCTGCTGTAAAATTTAACTTTTTGCAATGGCAAGTATTTACTTTTTATATGATTTTTTCTAATAAAACAAGACTAACGAACGTAAGTTATGAAACTAATGAACGTTTGTTAGTCTTATATTTTGTTATATTACAAGGAGATAATTGAATGAAAAAAAATAAACTAATGACTGTTAGTTTGCTATTTGTTTCTATTTTTATTTCATCAGAATTGTATTCTTATTCTCCAGAGAAAATCTTAGATCAAGAAAAGTATTCTAATCTTATAGAAAAAGGAAAATTAGAAAGAACTTTTTATAATAAAAAAAATGTAAGCCTTATACTTTATCCAGCAACACAGCTTGCATATAAAGCCGTAAAATCTTGGCCAGCTGAAAAAGATGAACCTATATATGTTGCGGAAGAATTATTTATGCTAAACAAAAAAGACTTAGGCACTGGCGATGTTTCAAAAGTAACAATTAATGAAGCTTCAAAAATAATTCGTTCAGTTAGTAAAATGGAAGGCATGGAATATTATTCACATTCAGATAAAAAAACAGAAGTTTTATACAAGGATTGCTACTGTATAAAAGGTCCAAATGACAGGACAAGAGTGCCAGATGATTTATATGGAAGTGCAGATGGAAAAATAATGTACTGCTTTCAAAATGACAATTCATTTGGAAAAATAAACTATAGGCTTGAATATCATCAAACAGATAATGAAGTAAGCGCAACTTTTATAAACACAACTCCAATTTATATGGGATTTGTAAAAGCAATTGATTCTGATAATCTAAGAATAAATGTTGTTATTACTGACTGCGAAGACAAGATGCTTGTTTATATGCTAGTACAGGCAGATTTACCGGCGCTCGCTATTTTTGAAAATACAATGAATGAGTCTTTTGGTTCAAGATTAGATGCAATTTATAAATGGTTTGTGCAACAGTTTTAGTTTTTAAAATTTGTTGAATAAACTTGGAGGATATAAATGAAAAAAATAACATTGGCGCTGCTTTTAAGCTGCGTTCTACTTTCAGTTGGAGGATGTAAACCTATGGAAAAAAGCGTAAAAGCTATTGAAGGAAAAAACGGAATTTTTGCAGTAATGGATACTACAAAAGGACAAATTGTGCTTGAGTTGTATTACAAAAAAACACCTCTTACAGTTACAAATTTTGTTGGTCTTGCAGAAGGCACACTTGATGCTGCAAAAGGAAAGCCTTTTTATAACGGCCTTAAATTTCACCGTGTAATCAAAGACTTTATGATTCAAGGCGGAGACCCTCGTGGAAATGGTACAGGCGGTCCAGGGTACAAGTTCCCAGATGAATTTGTTGATGATTTAACATTTGCAGGTCCTGGCGTTCTTGCAATGGCAAACTCTGGCGCAAACACAAACGGCAGCCAGTTCTTTATTACACATGTTGAAACTTCATGGCTTAACGGCAAGCATACAATTTTTGGACATGTTGTTGATAACGCAAGCCAAGATGTTGTAAATAAAATTGAGCAGGGTGATGAAATTAAATCAGTGAAGATTTATCGTCAGGGAAAAGATGCAGAGAAATTTACAGCGACACAATCTGATTTTGACAATCTTGTTATTGAAGATGGTAAAAAAGCAAGTGAAGCTCAGTCTAAAAAACTAGCTGGAAAAATTGCTGAAGTAGAAAAAGCTTTTCCTAATTACGACAAAGATTCAAACGGCATTTACTATAAGACAACAAAACAAGGCTCTGGTGAAAAATGCGGCAAAGGCAAAAATGTTTCAACAGAGTACAAAGGATATTTTGTAGACGGCTCTGTATTTGACCAGTCAAAAGGAAGAGGCCCTCTTGATTTTACAACAGGCATTGGACAAATGATTCCAGGCTTTGACGTAATGGTTCAGGACATGAAGGTTGGAGAAAAACGCACAGTAGTTCTTCCACCAGATATGGCTTATGGTGAAAACGGCATACCAGGCGCAATTCCAGGAAACACATTCTTGGCATTTGATATTGAGCTTGTTAGCGCTAAATAATTCTTACTGCAAAAAGTAAAATAATAGACCACATTCTTGAAATATAGAGTGTGGTTTTTTTATACTGTAATTCCGACCGAAGTGGAGAAATCTGTATTTGCATAAGAGATAGCCCAGAAGCTTCGTTTCTAGCAATTATACTTTTTACATATTACGTAATTTATGGTAAACTAAAAATATGGAATTTAAAAAAAATTCAACTTTTCAAATATCATTTTTTGCGGCTCTTTGCCTTTTTCTTTCCGCGGTTGAATATGCTATTCCAAAGCCCCTGCCCTTTTTGCGATTAGGGCTGGCGAATCTTCCAATACTGCTTGCGGTAAAACTTGCTTGCGGTGAAAATACTAAAATTAAAAAAACCGAATATTTGATTCTTATTTTGCTGAAAATACTTGGGCAGGCTTTTATAAGCGGTACCCTGTTCAGCTATGTTTTTCTATTTAGCGCGGCCGGCAGTTTTGCAAGTGGAATTGCAATGCTTGCGGTTTATGACTTAATCTGTTTTATAAAATCAAAAAGAAGCAGTAAATTGGAGCTTGTAACTAACATTGGACTTTCGTTGGCAGGCTCTCTTGCTAACAACATTTCGCAGCTTGTTTGTTCAAAATACATAATGTTTGGTGAAAACACAAAGTACATTGCGCCAATTCTGTTTATTTCTGGAACTGTTACAGGAGTAATTTTAGGCGTTTTTGCAAATATCTTTGAAGAAAAATCTGAATGGTTTAAGGGTATAAAGCAATCTGTTACCATAAAATCTGTATTCATAGATTGCAAGGAAAGGCTTAAAAATAAGGATTTTGCTAGCTGTTCAGAAAATGAACAAAGTCTAATCTGTGAACATAAATCTGTACCCATAAATGATAATAAAAAACAAGAAAATAAAGTATTTTTTGATTGTTCAAATAATGAAAATGTACCTATAAAAAGCAAACAACATCAGTATTTAATTGACAATATTTGGTTTGTTACATCTTTAGTAACTATGATCTGCTTTTTCTTTATAAAAAATATTTATGCTTTGTGGGGTCTAGTTCTTTTATTTTTTGTTCTTTCATCAATTAAAAAAAGAAAGGTTTCTAAAGTTTTGCCTTCTATTTTTATTACAATTACGGTTACATTTTTTTCGATGCTTTCTCCGTATGGAAAAGTTTTGTTTAAAATAGGATCATGGCGAATTACACAGGATGCGCTAATTTCAGGACTTCATAGGAGTGCAATTTTAGTTGGAATGGTGTTTTTGTCACAGTGCGCGGTTAGCAGAAATTTACAGCTTCCTGGAAAAGCAGGTGATTTTCTTGCTTCAATGTTCAAGACATTTGATATGCTCACTGCAAAAAAAATTTCGTTTAAGCCTGGAAAAATTATTTTTTCAATTGACAAACGGCTTTGTGAAATATCAGAGGAACTTGCATGTGAGAAAATTTTGGAGAATAAAAATTGAGGTGTTCTTCAGAAATCAATTTACTGCCAATTACTTCTCACCTTGATGAAATTTGCACTGCACTTAAAAAATCAAAGTCGCACTTTTTAGTTTTAACTGCTGAAACTGGTGCCGGAAAGTCTACAGTTATGCCGCTTGGTTTGCTTGAAAATTTTGCTGGTAATATTTTAATGCTTGAACCACGAAGGCTTGCTGTAATAAATATTGCGTCACGAGTTTCAGATTTGCTTGGAGAAAAAGTTGGCGGAACTTGTGGTTACCAGATTGCACTGGAAAATAAGACTTCATCAAAAACAAGATTCACTGTTTTAACAGAAGCAATTCTTACAAAGAAATTACAGTCCGACCCTTCTCTTGAGGGAGTGTCTGTTGTAGTGATTGATGAATTTCATGAGCGTTCTGTTCATGCGGATTTAGACTTGGCTTTTTTAAAAGAGTCCATGCAGTTGCGAGATGATTTATTTGTAATTGTGATGTCGGCTACAATTGATTCAGAAAAACTTTCTAATTATTTAGGAAGCAAAAATGAAAATGGCTTTATTGAACCTTCACCGATGATTCATATTGAAGGAAGGCAGTTTCCTGTTGAAGTGAAGTATGAGGGCAATGTAACTGCAACAAATGCGGTGCTTGAAGAGCTGCGTGGTGCAAATAAGAGCGGCGGGAGCATTCTGGTGTTTTTACCAGGCATAAAGGAAATTAGAAAAACAAAAGATGAGCTTGAGGCGGAAGGCTGTAACGCTGAGATTTTAGTTCTTCATAGCAGCGTTAGTTTTGAAGAGCAAAGAAAAGTTCTGCGTGAGCCCGCCGCGGCTTCTTGCACAAGGGTGATTCTTTCTAGCGCAATAGCACAGACTTCGTTGACAGTGCCGGATGTGGCGGTTGTTGTAGACAGCGGATTGTCCAGGGTAAATACATTCAACAAAAATACTGGAATGGAAATGCTTGTTACTCGCAACGAGTCTGTGTTTGACGCAGAGCAAAGAAAAGGCAGGGCTGGACGCGTAAGGGCCGGAAAATGTATTCGGCTTTGGAACGAGTACGATGTTAGGACTAAAGAAGTGCCGCCTGAAATTCTACGGACAGATTTAAGTGAGCTTGTTCTTGAGTGTGCGGAATGGGGCGTAGAAAATTCTGAGCAATTGTCTTGGCTTGATGAACCAAACAAAGACTCTTGGAACACATCTGTGGAATTTTTTGAGCAGCTTGGCTGTTTGAAAAATAAAGAAATTACAAATTTAGGAAAATCAGTTTTGTCTTTAGGTCTTGAAATAAGGCTTGCTTGTGTTGCGTTGAGCGGCGTGCCGTATGGTAAAGAAAATGATTCTATAAGCATTGCTTTAAAATATTCACAATATGCAAATTTGTCATTTGAAATGCAAAAAAAATTCACTGATGATTTGCAAAAACTAATAGCAGGTGTAAGAAAAAGTTTATTAACAGAAAAAAAAGCTTTATCAGAATATACAAAATCAAAAGCGCTGCTTGCGGGATTTCCAGACAGAATTGCTGTGAAATTGAACGAGCTTACTGAATACAAAAATGAATCAGTTTACCAGTTTCCTTCAGGCAGAAAAGCAAAACTAAGCAAAGAAATAAATCCTTCACCAAAATACATTATTGCAGTTGATGTTAATTCAGGCGACTTTTCAGGAACAATTTATTCGTATGAAGAAGTGCCAGAAAAAGAGGCAGAAGATTTTCTTTTTGCAAATGCGACATCTAAAACAGAAGCAACTTTTGTTGAAGGAACGCAGAAGCTTCAAAAAACAGAATATCTTGCTTATGGGAAGATTGTCTTAAAAACAAAGAAGATACAGCCAGAACCAGATGATTATAAAGAAGCTGTTTGTTCAGAAATTGAACAGAAAGGTATTGACTGGCTACCCCTTGATAATTCAAGTCAAAACTTGCTTTTAAGGGTACAGTTTTATATTCAGCAAAAAATCTGTATGGGTACAGATTCACCTGTGGAAAACTTGTGTAAAAAAGATGATAATTCTATGCAATATAAGTATTTACATCTTCAAACAACATCAAAAGAGTGGCTTTTGCCATTTTTAAGCGATAGTTCGAAAAATATTACTTCTACAACAGTTTACAATGCGCTTTTTTGGTATTTAGAAGGTGAAATTGTCAATAAATTTGTGCCATCAGAATACAAACTACCGAACGGTAAGGTAAGAAAACTTGGTTATGAAAACAACAATGGAAAAATAAGGCCGACTATTGAAGTAATAATTCAGCAGATATTTGGCTGTTTTGAAACTCCAAAAGTTTGCGGTGTGCCTATTTTATTTAAGCTGCTTTCACCTGCCCGCCGCCCTTTACAAATTACAGACGACTTGGAAAATTTTTGGAAATCAACATGGCCTGAAATTTGCAAAGAGATGAAGGGCCGTTATCCAAAGCACAACTGGGACTATCGTATATCAACTGACGAATGACAGATGACAACATTTTTATCTTAAGGTATACTATTTAATAAGCGTTACTCACGCGACAAGAGGTTTTAAAATGAAAAAATCAGTTTTAGCTTTTACAATTTTAGCACTTTCTACATTTATTTGTGTTTCATGCGCTTCAACTAAACAAGAGGCTGCACCAAAAGCATCAGATTGGCAGGAAACAGAATTATCAGATATGGAAAACTGTGGATATTTTTATACAACAGCGGAGCTTGGCCAGTTTGACATGTTTGAAGGTGAGTTTAAAAAAGCAACAGGCTATGAAAAATCAGCTTACGGTTTTGTTTTTGGATATACAGCAGATGATAAAGGTAAGCTTACTAACTACATTAGATTTGAAATCAACACTGATGGTGAATATGCACTTTATAAATATGATGGAAAAAACTACACTGACCTTGTTGAATCAAACACAGCGGCAACTGCTTACTTCTATGCAAACGGCGCTATTACAAAAGGTTATGACGCTACAAATACTTTGAAAGTTGAATTGAACAGCAACGGCAAGTATGATGTTTCTGTTAACGGAACAAAAGTAGGCTCAAACATTGAAAGAATAAAAGATTCTACTTACGGCGCAATGGCATTCTTTAGCGTAGGAAGTGAAAATCAAGAGAAGCTTCCTGACCAGCCAGTAAAAGTTTCTTATAAAATTACAAATTCTACAGCGCATAAAGCAGGAAAATAAATGAAGATTAGAAATGCAAAACTTTCTGATTTAAAAGGGATAATGGTTGTGGAAAATCAATCATTTATCCCGGAGATTGTAGAAAGTGAAAATGTTTTTGCAGAACGCCTGTCCGCTTATCCGGCAGGCTTTTTTGTTTTAGTTGATGATGAAAATAATATAGTTGGATATTTTTCTTCTGAGCTTTGGGCTTCTGTTCCAAAAGACAGTTCTGCATTTACATTAGGACATTCAGCGTTGAAAAATCATTGCAAAGACGGCAGCGTTTTATATGTAAGCTCTGTAGCGGTGCTAAAATCGTTCAGAGGAAAGTCGCTGGGCGAAATGCTTTTTAATGATTGTGTAAAAGAGATTTGCTTAAAAAATAAAAATGTTAAGCAGGGCGTTCTTTTAGTAAACGATGTTTGGAAGGGCGCAAAACATATTTATGAAAAAAATGGATTTGTTGAATATAAAAAAATAGAAAAGTTTTTTAGAACATCAGAGAATTCATTTACTGATGGAATATTGATGGCAAAGGATTTTGTATGACAGAACTTCAGTGGAATGCTTTTGAAAAATTTAGAAATGAGTTTAAGGCGGAATGTAAAAAGTGGGCGTTGATTTCTAACGAGCTTAGTTCACTTCAAAAAGATTCATCTTTAAAAGACACGCCTCCCTATCCTCTTGAAAATTCCATTGTGTATAACAAGGCGCTTGATGAAATTACAGCCGAAGATGAAATACATTTGATTGTCATTGGCGACAACCCTGGCAAAGAAGAACAGCTTACAAAAAATCAAAAATACTTGGTTGGCCAAAGCGGTAGAATTGCAGAAGGTTTTTTTAGACGAAACTCGGAGCTTTGTACTGATTTTCGTAAGAACGTTATAATTTTAAATAAGACGTCAGTTCATACAGCAAAGACTTCTCACTTGAAATATCTAATAAAAAACGGCACAGACAATGTAAGAAATTTAATTCTAGAAAGCCAAACTTGGATGGCAGAAAAGACTGCCGAGCTTCATAAAAGCCTTGTGGAAAACACTGCTGAAGGTGATTTTGTTCCAGAACTGTGGCTTGTTGGGTATGCCGAGCTTAAAGGAAAAGGACTGTTTTTGCCATACAGGGACAATCTAAAAAAGGCTTATATTTACAGTGCTAAATGCCAAAACATGGGTACAAACTTAGCAGATTCTTTTGATAAAGCATGGAGCAAAGTCTATGTGTACCAGCATTTTTCTATGAACAGATTTTTAATTGATTTGAAGTCGTACCAAAAAGAAAACCCTAATGATTCATTGAAGATTTCTCTTGAAAAATTAGGGTGTAAGCATAAGGCCGAGATTTTTAATTATTGATTGTCATTCCGACCGAAGTGGAGGAATCTCTAAACAGATTGCCACGTTACTTCGTTGCTCGCAATGACACACTATTTATTCTATTGAGCGGTTCTTGCCATGTCGTCTAGGCGCGTCTTTAATGTTGTAATTCTTTGCTTTAACTGTCTTACTTGATCCAGGCTTGAAACTATTTTAGATTCCATCCAAGCGTCTGCTAATGTGCCGTCAAATACAAAGTCTGCAAATGTTGAAAATCCGCCTAAAGACATACGGTAGTTAGTTGGAATAGAAATGTCACGTAACTCGCGCTGCAAGTCAGTAAGCAGGTTTGAAATTTGGTTCATAATGTTGCTTGCTGAATTTATTTGCGAGTGCTTAATCAAGTCTGTTATAAAGCCGCCGCCCAGCAAGTCAACAACGCCCCAGTTTCTTGCGCTTTTAAATTTGCTCTCAGCCTGGTCTAGCAATGGTAAAAGTTGGTCAACAATGCTTCGTGCGTCATTGATTTCTTTTAGACTATTTTCCATATATTTCCTCCGTTTATGGTACTTTATGGGTACAGATTTATATTCTAATTAAGCTGTCATTCCGACCGAAGTGGAGGAATCTCTTTATATAAAAGTACCTAATTTTATAACAGATTGCCACGTCGCTTCGTTTCTCGCAATGACACTTTTATTTATCATTTAGTGCAGTATTTTCTTAATAAAATCAAGCCTTTCTCCATAAGGCGCGTATCTTTCTTTTACATCAATTAAAAAATTGTTTTTGACAACGCTTTTGTAGTGTGTGAATGTTCTAAAGCTGTATTTGCCATGGTAGCTTCCCATGCCGCTTTCTCCAACACCACCGAATGGCAACTTGCTTGAAGTAATTTGCATTATTGCGTCGTTTATGCAGCCGCCACCGTATCTTACATTTTTAATGATTTTGTTCTGCACAGTTTTGTCTTTTGTAAAAAGGTAAAGTGCAAGAGGCTTGTTGTGACTGTTGATGTAAGAAATTACAGAATCAATATTTGAGTAGGAAATTATTGGCATTAGAGGCCCGAAAATCTCTTCTTTCATTATAGAAGAATCAGTTACTTTTTCAGAGCCTAGACTTCCTAGCTCAACAACAGTAGGCGCAATCTTGTTGCTAATAGCGTCTTTTTCTGCTTCTGGGCAAAGTGCGCTTAGTCTTTGAAAATGCTTTTCATTTATAATTTTGCAGAATTCATCGTTTAGCAAAGGTGTATTTCCAAACTGATTTTTAATTTCAGTTTTTACTGCTTGAATAAATTCTGACTTGATTTTTTCATCGACAAGAACATAGTCTGGCGCAATGCAAGTCTGTCCTGCGTTTAGGAATTTTCCCCACACCACTCTTCTTGCTGCAATTTTTATATCGACATTAGAATCAACAATACACGGGCTTTTTCCACCAAGCTCTAGGCTCACTGGTGTTAAATGCTGCGCGGCTTTTTCCATGACAATCTTACCAACTTCATGGCTGCCTGTAAAAAAGATGTAGTCAAAATGCTGGTTCAACAAAGCTGTGTTTTGAACATGCCCGCCTTGAACTGTTGCAATATAATTTTCATTAAAAATAGTCTTTAAAATTTTTTCTATAACTGCGGAAGTTGCATAGCTGTAGCGTGAAGGCTTAACCACAACACAGTTGCCTGCAGCAATTGCTCCAACCAAAGGCTCCATTGTAAGCAAGAAAGGATAGTTCCACGGAGACATTATTAAAACTA
>JBAXYY010000059.1:0-14774 GCA_041670585.1 Treponema sp.
GGGCCAGGCTTGCTTTTGCTTGATTTTCCAAGTCCAAATATTCGCGCAATGGAACGCTTTGACTCATCAAGTTTTTTAAGACGCATCTCTTCGTCCTCACGCTGACCGTATTTATATTCTAGAAGGCCGCACAAATAAATAACGCCGTCGTAGCCGTAGTTTTTGTCCATGTCAGGACCAAAGTTTGTTATTGGCTCAATAGACTCAATTCTACCTGTTTCATTTATAAGAGTCTGCTGGTAGAAGAAAGTTGCCTTTCTATAAAACAATTGCGCCACGTAGTCATAATTGTGTTTTGGGCATAGCCTGTTCAAATCATTGCAAAGCCATGCTAGTCGCAAAGAAAGCATCGCTCGCTTAAGTGTAGGAGCGTAAGAAATATCAACTTTTTCATAGCAAAGGAGCGCTAGGTAGTACATTGCAACACCGTCAAAAACAGTGCGTTCTTTTTTTAAGTCATAGTATGGGAAAATTGTCTGCACTTCTTTTTTTCTATGGTCCTTGTCTTGTAGAATTCTATCTAAGCTTTCAGGGTCTTTTATATCTGTAAAATCCTTCCAGAAAAAAGCCGCATTGCAGTTAGGGCAAGCACCAATATCATAAATAAGAGGATATATTCTACCAAATTTTTTTGAAGGCTCAAAGTTACGGTGCAATTCATCTGTAAGAAGACCTGCTATCATACGTCCTCCACCCTGATGAAGCACTTCCATGTCAAAATCTTTATTGCATACGGGGCAGTGGCATTTTTCCTTTGCCCAGTAACTTATTGCTGGCTTTTTGTCTTTTTCCGCATCTTTAGCTAATTTTACATTATGTACCATATTAGTTTACCCCTGCTCTATAATAACATACGCTATAGCATATTCTTTTTCATGGCTTAATGAAACATGGACTATGCAATTATTACCAAATTTTTCATCCATAATTTTCAAGGCGTTTCCTGTAATTTTAAGGCATGGCTGACCTGCTTTATTTTTTACAATATAAATATCGGTAAGTTCAAAGCCTTTTATTCCTAAGCCCAATGCTTTTCCAAATGATTCTTTTGCGGCAAAACGGACAGCGTAATGCTCACAAAGTCTTTGCGTTGAATAATCGCCTGTAAGAATTTCTTCCTTATTAAAAAAACGCTTAGTCATTGAAGGAGAGGAAATCCATTTTTTAAATCTCTTAACTTCTACAATGTCGCAGCCTATTCCTTGAATCATCTTAACCCTTTTATTGTTTTTGCATTTTATTTTCAAAAGTGGAATCTTTATTTATAAATTCTGTACTCTCCGCACTTTCAACTTTTTTTTGAACAACATTAATTTTTATTTTTTCAACACTTAGAGAATCTAAGCTAAGCACAGACGGAATAATTACATTCACAAAAAGTTCATACTCGCCTTCACTCTTTATATTTTTACAATCGACCTGTAATTGAATTTCAGAGTTTTGAGTTTTTTCTATATCTAAAACATTTCCTGTTACGTTCACAGATGATGTTTGCACTTTACTTTTTACTTCGAAATCATCAGAAAGATTGTCATAATTTATTTTTATATTATCATAAGTTTTTTGCTGCTTTGCTTGAACAATATTCACAGTAACTTTTATTTTTTCTTTTTCATTAAGCGATATAAGTGAATTTTGATTGACTGGTAAAGCGTCAATAGAAACTGTATTTTCCATATTTGTGACATTTATTTCTGTTGTTTGAATTGAATCAATTGACTCGACCATCAAACGTGGACCTTCTATTCTTATAGTGTTTGGCTCAATTTTATAATCAGACTGTTCGTAACCGTGCGCAACTTCACCAGAAAACGACGGCTTTAATGGAACATATTTAAATTCCTTTTTTTGAATTGAGATTTTTTCTTCTTCAGGACTTACTTTTACTTCCAAAGGTTCCATAAGCATAAGCCTTTCTGATGTTTTTATAAGAACTGGAAATTTATACGAGCCTTCTTCTGTTTCTGAACTGACATCAAGATAAGCTGTAACATCATTTTCTGTTACTGTTGCAAGATCTTCACTTTTTCCTTTAATTGTTACCTTAACATATTGTTTATTTTTTGTTGCAGAAACCATGCTCCCATTTTCATAAATAGTAAGCGGCAAGGTATAGACTTTTTTATCAAGAGATGAAAACTGGTAAAATAAATAAATCAATATTGCAAGAATAAGACATACAACTTTTGCAAGCCAATTATCTGTTGCTTTTTCAAGAAATTGTTTTATGTTCATCTATTGTATCCTCAATTTTTTGCTCATTAGAAGTTATGTTAAGCTGACTTTCCAAAATATGAGTAAGCTCATCCATTGTCAAATCGTAATGAAGTTTTGAATCATAAGCTAAACTTATAGCTCCTGTCTCTTCACTTACAACAAGAACAACAGCATCACTTACTTCACTTAAGCCCAAAGCTGCCCTATGCCGTGTTCCGAATGTTTTTTTTATGTCGTACTGCTCGCTTAATGGAAGAAAGCATCCTGCCGCTACAAGTTTTCCACCTTGTACTATACAAGCACCATCATGCAAAGGAGTGTCATGCCCAAATATTGTAATTAAAAGACCTGATGATAAATCTGCATTTAATTTTGTGCCTGTGTTTATTATGTCGTCTAGTTTTGTATGCCTTAGAAAAACTGTCAACATTCCACGCCTTTGCTTAGAAAGAGTTTCTGCTGCTATTAAAACAGAATCAACATAAGTATGTTTTGAACGGCTGCCAAGCGCAAACCAGTCCCCCTGCCCCAACTTTAAAAATATTTTTCTTAATTCTGGTTGGAAAACAATTGCAAAACAAACAAGAAGTCCAGGTGCCAATGTTTGTAAAATCCATAGAAGTGTTTCTAGATGTAAAAGAAAAGCAAGCGCATAAGACAGAGCAACAATAATTGCAGCTTTGACTATTTGCAAAGCGTTTGTTTTCATTATCAATTCATATGCTTTATAAAATAGAAAAGACAATATTCCTATGTCCAAGACAGGACGTATGTAATCATATATTTTATATAACTTATCTAAAGTATTCATTTTCCCCTCTTTTACAAAAAGCTTTCTATTTTTCCAATTCAGTTAAAACTTTTACCATATCACGGCAAGGTGCAACATCATGAACCCTTACAATTACAGCGCCTTTTTGAATTGCAACAAGATTTGCGGCAACTGTTCCAAAAAGCCTTTCTTCAACTTCTCGCCCTGTCATTTCACCAATGCAAGTTTTTCTTGAAAGCGCCATAAGCACTTTGTACTTTCCGCCGCAAAGCTCACCGCAACGGTTAATAAGAACTTTGTTAGCTTCAAGATTTTTTCCAAAGCCAATTCCTGGATCAAGAATAATCTTGTCTTCTAAAACGCCTGCTGCCTTTGCATATTCAACACGGCTTAAAAGATAGCTGTTTACTTCATCAAATACATCTTTATATGAAGTATTTTTTTGCATTATAACAGGTATTCCACGTTTGTGCATTAGTATAACAGGCAGTTTTTTTTCAGAGGCAAACTGGGCCATAAGCGCGTCATCTTCCAAAGCGGAAATGTCGTTGACAATATCTGCGCCTGCATTGTATGCCGCTTCCATTACACTTTTTTTTCTTGTGTCAACTGAAATTGGGATTGAGCTTTTCTTTCTTATTTCTTCAATTACAGGGACAACTCTTTTTATTTCTTCATCAGCGTCAACGTAAGAAGAGCCTGGTCTTGTTGACTCGCCGCCTATGTCTAGAATATCAGCGCCCTCTTCTATAAGACGGAGCGCTTGATCTGTTCCGCCACGGCTTTTTGAATAGAAGCTGTCTGGTGTGCAGTTCACAATGCCCATGATGAATGATTTTAAATCTGTAGAAATTGTCCTGTCTGATAATTTTAATTTTATCATCTTTTTACTTCTTCTTTATTTTCTGGCTTTACCAAGTCCAACGCTTCTAATGAAATTTTTTCTGTTGAAAGGCCCGCCTCTTCCAAAATCTGCGCTCTTGTTCCATTAGGCAGGAATTTTTCTGGGAACGCAAGAATCTTTTTCTTGATATTCTTTGTCATTTTGTTTTGAGTTAAAACTTCTGAAAGGTATTGTGAAACGCCGCCTGTCTCAACTCCATCTTCTACAAATATAATGTTCGTGTACTGTTCAGCAATTGAAATAAAGTAGCTCTCGTCAAATGGCTTTACAAATCTTAGGGAATAAATGTCTGTTATAAATCCCGCAAGCAGCAGTGAACGGGACGCTGTTAGAACTTCGCTGTACATGCCGCCAGTGCAAACAATAAGCAAATCTTTTTTTGACTTGTTCTTTCTTACTGCTATTTTTTTCTTATTTAGATTATTCTTTTCTTTTGACTGTGAATCAATTTCATCATAAAGACGAGCTGTAATTGCAGAAGCGTAATCTTCACTTCGTAAAAGAAGGCCTCTTCCAAGCTGAACTGGCTTAGAGAAGTTTTCTATTTCTGAAGGACAAGAGGATTTTGGCCACCTTATTGAAACGGGGCCATCTGCGTCATTCACCGCCCATTCCAAGCAAAGCCGCAAATCTTCCGCGCTTACAACTGTCATCATTGTAAGATTTGGAACAGGACGAAGCAATGAAATGTCAAATATTCCCTGGTGAGTTTCGCCGTCGTTTGGAACAGCGCCCGCCCTGTCGAACACCATAACAACATGCCGTTTTTGAAGGCAAACGTCTTCTATAATTTGGTCAATTGAACGCTGAATGAAAGTTGAATAAATTGCAACTACTGGAACCATGCCGCCTGCCGCAAGTCCCCCTGCAAAAGTAACAGCATGCTCTTCTGCAATTCCAACATCAAAAAAACGATTTGGGTAGTGCCGTGCAAAAGTACTTAGTCCAGTGCCCTTTGCCATAGCCGCTGTAATTGCCGCAATTTTTGTATTTTTTATAGCGATGCTCATAATTGCATTTGAGAACGCTTCTGTAAAACTTAACGTGTCGTATTTTTCCACAATGCCGTCGCTAATGTTAAAAGGACCTACTCCATGGAAAGCCGCCGGATCATTTTCTGCAGGACTGTAGCCCTTGCCTTTTTTTGTAACAACATGAATTACAACCGGTCGTGGAATTCTTTTTGCCCTACGAAAAATCATTTCCATCTGTTCTATGTCGTGTCCATTTAGAGGACCTACATATTCAAAACCTAAGTCTACAAAAAGATTGTTTGTAAGGAAAAGCCCCTTTAAGCCTCTTTTAAAGCGAAATATAAATTTTCCCAAGTGACGGCTCATGTAAGGAATGTCATCAATTAATTTGTCGCATTTGTAACGGAACTTCTGGTAAGTCGAAGTCATTGTAAGCCTAGAAAGATAGCGTGAAATTGAGCCTGTGTTCTTGCTAATTGACATTTGGTTGTCATTCAAAACAACAATTAGATTTTTTGAAATCTGACCAGCATGGTTCAACGCTTCAAAAGCCATGCCGCCTGTCAACGCACCATCTCCAATAACAGCTACAACTTTGTCGTTACGCCCCTCTAACTTCCACGCTGTTAAAAGTCCAAGAGCAGAAGAGATGGAAGAAGAAGCATGTCCTGCGTCAAAATAATCGCTTGCACTTTCTGAGATTCTTGTAAATCCAGACAAGCCGCCTTTTGTTCGTATTGTATCAAATGAAGAATACCTGCCTGTTAAAAGCTTATGCGTATAGCACTGATGGCTTACGTCCCACACAATAGCATCATTTGGACTGTCAAACACTCTGTGAAGTGCGATTGTAAGCTCCACTGCGCCTAGGTTGCTTGCAAGGTGGCCACCATTCTTTCCAACAACTTCAATTATTTTATGACGAATTTCATTTGCCAAAACTGGAAGCTTTTCTTCCGGCAGCTTTTTGAGGTCTTCTGGTGATTTTATATTTTGAAGCAGCAAAGTATGCTCCCTATTTTTTATTTAGCTTGTGTAATATTTTAGTACTTCTTTTATGTAAATACAATGTTATTTTTAAATTGATATTGCATCTCTAAAAACTCACTTTCAGCGATTTTTCAGAGATGCCCACGAGTTATAATTCGCTATAATAGCGCGATTTAGAACATCGCATTTTTAAAGTTGCCTCAAAATTCTGAAGTTTTTAAAGGCTCTCATATTATTTTAAAAACAAAAAGCCGGGAATTGACCCGGCCGCTCATTTCGGTGCGTAGAACACACGAAAAAAAAGACCGCAGTGTTAATCATAAACCGCGGTCTTCTTTGGCAAAATACCAAGCGCAGTTTATGCAACTGCTACTTAGCCTTATGCCGATTCCGTCTAAGCTTCTTCTTTCGCTTATGTGTCGCTATCTTTGCGCGCTTTCTTTTCTTTCCACAAGGCACGATTGTACTCCTTAGTAAAAAACTAATTATATTATCGTTATTTTTACATCTTTCGTCAATAGAAATAAAAAAAAACTTTTATATATTTTTATTTGATAAAAAAGTCAATTTAGGTCATCTCTAAAAGCTGAAGTTTTTAGAGTCTTCCTTTATAAGTATTTTTCACAAAACGGAGTGATTGTTTTTACAAAAAGATTTTCATCTTCTGCGGGAATTGTCACGGCTCCGGGAATTCCACGCATGTAAGTGTACTGCTTTTTTGCATAATGATGGCTGTCTAATTTTATCTGCGCTTTGATTTCTTCTATAGAAGATAGGCTTGAATTAAAAAACTCACTGTAGCCAATTGCCTTCATGCCGGGAGACTCTTTTGTATAACCTTTTGAAATAAGGCTCTGCACTTCTTTTTCAAGGCCTGAATTGAACATAATTTCAACACGCTCGTCAATTCTTTTATAAAGCTCTTCCTTTTGCCTTGTTAGAATTATTGTGCAAAAATCATATTGTGCACGTGGAAGTTTTGGCATTTCATAAAAGCTCAAAGGCTTGCCTGATGTGTAGTAAACTTCAAGCGCGCGGCATATTCTGTATTCGTCATTTCTGTTTATTTTAGTAGCGCTTGCGGAATCAACAAGTTGAAGCTCTGCATAAAGCTTTTCTTTTCCAGCTTCCGCCAAGTGAGATTTTATTTGATTTCTAATTTCAGGATTGCTTTCTGGGGCGTGTGTCATTCCTAGAATAAAGTTCTTTAAGTAGAAGCCTGTTCCGCCAACAACAATAGGAATTTTTTTCCTTGACCAAATTTCACGGCACGAACGGTCAGCAAAATCCATCCATTCGCCAAGTCCAAACTGCTTTTCTGGAGTTGCTAAATTTATTAAGTGATGGGGAATAATTTTACATTCATCAGACGAAGGCTTTGCAGTTCCAATGTCCATGCCAATATAGACTGCCTGGCTGTCAGCGCTTACTACTTCACCCTTTTCTTTAAAAACAGAAAGACTGCCTGATCCGAAAACATTTCGGGCCATTGCAGTCTTACCGCACGCAGTTGGTGCAAAAATAATTATTACCGGAATTCTATTTTCCAGCATAGATTTTATTATTGCTGTTCTATACGATACTGAACCTGATTTGTAAAGAGCTGACGGGCTGCAACACTTACAACCTTTCCATCATTTTCTTCCACAACAGGATCCTTTACCATTGCAAGCTGATAAGCACGACGGCTGGCCGCAACTGTAATTTCATAAACATTGCCATTAAATTTTACTAATTCTTCCAAAGGAAATATCATTATAATACCTCTAAACATAATATATTATCATTTATTGCAATACTTTGTCTATAGTCTTAACAAACACCACGCGTTTTCATTACAATGCTGTTTATGAATTTAGACAACATTGTAATTATTTTAGACAGGCCTGGGGAAAGCCGCAACATTGGGTCTGCTTGACGCGCTATGGCAAACTGCGGAATACATAGTTTAAGAATAATCGGGACTAAAAAAGAGGACATTGACATAGAGGCAGTCTACCGTCTTGCAATACACGCCTCATCTATTTTTGACAGCGCTGCTTTTTACAACACAATTGCCGAAGCCACAAGCGACTGTTCATTTGCAGCAGGCACAACTCGTAGGCAGGGGAAAAAAAGAAAAGGCACACTTCTTTTGCCGGAAGAGCTTGTTAAAATTGCAGACAACACAACAGACTCTTCTGGCAAAAACGCAAAGGCCGCAATTATTTTTGGAAACGAGCAGTCTGGGTTAAGCGACGATGAAATTGAGTCATGTGACTTTGGAGTGACAATTCCTTCAAGCGCAGAGTTCGGCTCCTTTAACTTGAGCCACGCTGTTCAAATTATTTGCTACGAGCTTTTTAGAGCTTCTTCTGTTGTAAAAACAAACGGCAGGGAAAGCATTTCTCGCGACGAAGTAAAGACTGTTGTTCAAAACATTCTTGAGGACTTGGAGCAAGTTGGATTTTTTTCATACCGTGGCAAGGAAAAGAACGAAGAGCTTTGGAACGGCATTCTTACAAGGGCGGCACTTAGCAAGGAAGAATCGCTCTTGGTGCAGAAGACGTTTGACAGGGTTGCTTCCATGGTTACACATAAAGAGCTTAAGCATGCTTCTGCCATGTACGCGGGGACTAAGAAAGAAACTGACGTGCTGTAAAGTGTTTACATTCACACCTAACAGGTTCGTTTTTACTTGATTTATCACCTAATTTGTTATAAATTATATTTATAGGAGGATTCTATGTCACAAGCAACATTTAGTGTTCGTATGGATAAAAACCTTAAGCAACAATTTGATTCTCTTTGTGAAGAATTTGGAATGACAACAACAACAGCATTTAATGTCTTTGCAAGAGCCGTTGTGAGAAGCAGAAAAATTCCATTTGAAATCAAAAGTGCAACAGATTCAGAAGAAACTCTTGAAAAAGGGCGAAATGCCTTTTATGAACTTCGTAAATCAGCGATGGAAAATAATCTTGGAAACATGTCTCTTGATGATATAAATTCAGAGATTTCACAAGTTCGAGATAAAACAGAAAAATAAATGAAGAAATATTTGGCCGTCATCGATACAAACGTTTTAGTATCCTCTTTGATTTCTAAAAAAATAGATTCTGCTACGGTTGTTGTTTTAGAAAAACTTTTCGATGGTACAATAATTCCTTTAATAAATGACGAAATTCTTGCTGAATATAAAGATGTATTAAATCGTAAAAAATTCAAATTTCCAGCAGAACAGATTGATCAATTGTTAACAACAATCTTTAACGTTGGAATTATGACAGAAAAAACTTTTTCTACTGAAAATTTTCCAGATCCTAAAGATACTGTTTTTTATGAAGTAACGCTTTCCAAAACTAATGAAGATGCACATTTAATTACAGGAAATATAAAACATTTTCCAAAAAAAAACGTTTGTTGTCACACCTTCTGAAATGATAAAAATCATAAATAATATAGAGTCCATTCAATAGACTTTTGCCACACCTCTAGTTATACTAAACCACAAATGTCAGACAGAAACACTTCCACAGACGCAATAATTCTCACTATAAAAGAACAGGGCGAATCCAACAGAAACGTGTGCGCCTTTTCACCGGAGCTTGGCATTTTCTACGCCACACTCTACGGAGGGGCAAAAAGCAAAATGCGCGCCTTTGTGCAGACATTCAACTTTGGAAAAATTTACCTTTATACTGATGAAGTTCGGCACACAAGAAAAATTTCTGACTTTGACGTTAAGAGCTGCCACCCTACTTTTAGAACAAGCCTTTACAAAATGTGGGCCTCTAACTTAGCGGCGGAAATTATTTTAAAGACAAAATGCGCTGGAGACGACAAGACATCGTTTAAATTATTTTCCGCGTACTTAGACGGGCTTGATGCCTGTGACGAAAACAACGCAAGGCTTGGAACAATAAGGTTTCTTTGGCGGTACTTAGCGCTTTTGGGAGTGCAGCCAGATGTACATTCTTGCGTACAGTGCGGCAGGTCTTTGATTAGCAAAAGTTTTTCTGAACAAAGCGGCAATTCTGTAAACGAAAATCATACTCAAATTCAAAATGATAAAAATGATGCAGTCTATATTCCATCTATGAACGGCTTTGTGTGCTCGGACTGTTTGCCTTACTCAAACAACGAAGCTCAAAATCAAAACAGAGGCCTTGCTTTAAACGAAGATGCGCTTTTGTATCTTGCGGCAATAAACGAACTGTCGCCTGGAAAAGTGCGGGCTCTTGTTATAAAAAGCACTTCTGTTTACCAAATGAAGTCGCTTGTCTTTATGCTGATTGAAAACGCGTGTGGAAGCAAGCTAAAGTCCTTGGAAAGCGGGTTCGGTATTTTATAGATTATTTTTCTTTATAGCAACTTCCGCTTTTTTGGTGTAAAATAGAAGATAGTATTAAAAAATCAATGAGTTCATATATCAACGGGAGGAAATATGAGGGCAGCGGACATTATTATAAAAAAACGTGGCACTGGCAAAATCAAGGGGCAGCAGCTTACAAAAGAAGAAATAGATTTTATTGTAAAAGGATATGTTGACGGCACTATTCCAGACTATCAAATGTCTGCTCTTCTAATGGCTATTTATTTTAACGGCATGACTTTTGAAGAGACAGGCGCACTTACAAATTCAATGCTGCACTCAGGCGACGTTATTGAGCTTCACGGAAAACAGTACGAAGATATGGGGCTTCACGGTCCTTTTGTAGACAAGCATTCAACAGGCGGCGTTGGAGATAAAATCAGTCTGCCACTTGCTCCAATAGTTGCAAGCTGCGGTGTGCAAATACCAATGATGAGCGGGCGCGGCTTGGGCCACACTGGCGGCACCCTTGACAAGCTTGAAGCTATTGAAGGCTACCACGTGGGCCTTACTCCAGACGAGTTCAGAAAGCTTATTGCAAAAACAGGCTACGCTATGACAGGCCAGACAAAGGAAATTGTTCCAGCCGACCGTCTTATGTACGCGTTGCGCGATGTTACCGGCACTGTAGAAAGCATTCCTTTAATTACAAGCAGCATTCTTTCTAAAAAAGTTGCGGAAGGAAGCGATGCCTTGGTGTTCGATGTAAAGTGCGGAAGCGGCGCTTTTATGAAGTCACCAGAAGATGCGGAAAACCTAGCGACCTTCTTAGTAAAAACAGCGCAGGCTATGGGCAAACAGGCTGTTGCTTTAATTACAAGAATGGACACTCCCCTTGGCTACAAAACAGGCAACTATTTGGAAATAGAAGAAACGCTTGAATGTCTGCAAGGCAAGGGGCCGGAAGATGTTATGGAATTAACATACAATCTTGGAAGCCACATGCTTGTTCTTGGAAAAAAGTCTGCCAATTTTGAAGAAGGAATAAAGCTTTGCAAGGAAGCGGTAAGCTCCGGAAAGGCGCTAAAGACTTTCTTGGAAAATGTAAAGGACCAGGGCGGCGACCCGGAAAAACTTTTAGCAGGGCAGAACAAAAGGCGCTCTAAATTCCACATGGAAATAAAAGCTAAGCAGGACGGCTACATTTTAATCGACGCATATAAAACTGGAATTGCTTGCATTAACCTGGGCGTTGGAAGAAACAAGACTACAGACATTGTTTCACCAGACGCGGGAATTATCTTTGCGCACAGGCAGGATGACTTTGTTAAGAAAGGCGAGAAAATAATGGACGTTTACGCAAAAGACGCAGTATCTTTAATGACAGGTTCTGCAAGCTTGGAAAAAGCATTAGAATATCAGTCTGAAAAAATTAAAAAAACACCTCTTATATATAAGGAAATAAAATAGTGTCTACTTGGAATAAAAAACAAATCTCAAAAAGTGAAATTGAAGAGCTTGTAAAAAAATACGGAGTTGACTCCCTTACCGCAAGCATAATGTCAAGGCGCAATATTGTTGACGGAAAATCAATTCTATATTTAATGGAAGACGACCTTCGTTTTCAGCACAGCCCTTTTTCATTCAACACAATGGAAGACGCTGTTGATAGAATTCTTGACGCAAAAGATGACAAAGCAAAAGTCTTGATTTACGGCGACAGGGACGTTGACGGAGTTAGCGCGACTACAGTTTTGTACGACTGCCTCACTTCAATGGGAATAGACACACAGTACCGCCTTCCTTCTGGAGATGACGCTTACGGTCTTTCTATTCAAGCGGTTGATGAATTTGCAAAAGACTACGGCTCGTTGATTATAACTGTTGACTGCGGCATTTCAAACAATGTTGAGATTGCACATGCGGCGGAACTTGGGCTTGATGTGATCGTAGTTGACCACCATAATCCGCCAGAAGACTTGCCGTCACCTGCTATTATAGTAGACGCAAAATGTGAAGATTCAGGCTACCCTTTCAAAGATATTTCTGGTTGCGCTGTAGTTTACAAATTAGTGCAGGCCCTACGTTTTAGCCAGAGCGATTTTTACAAGCAGGAGATTTGCCTTTTAAATGTAACTCCAATAAACGAAGCTTACACTATTGATTGTGTTAAATTAAAAAATTTAGTTCCTACAAGCAAAATGTCAGAAACAATTGTGTCGGGAACTATTGGCATAATGCAGACAAGGCTTCCTGAATATTTAAGCGGACAGCAGATATTTGTCTGGGACAAAGAAGTAACAACAAAGCTTTTAAAGGATGCGTTTGGCAGCGGAGTTGAATTCAACCTTATGGACATACGCCCTGAAGTTGCAAAAGTAATTCCTCAAGTTTCAGGGCTTTCGCTTTTACGAATAAAAGACATGTCTAAGATTGCAAAGTACGGGGACCACCCTGCTACAGAAATTGGCGGCTTCTATAATATTTTTGTAACTTATGCTCAGCAAAAACTAAAATCAACTTTTCCAGAAATTGCGGCGGCAGAAGAAAAAGACTTGCAGCTTGTAGCGCTTGCGGCACTTGCGGACATAATGCCTTTAAAAGATGAAAACAGAATCTTTGTAAGAAAAGGCATTGCCTCAATGAACGCAGGCAGAATAAGGCCCGGACTTTTAGAGCTTATGTCTTCTCTTAACTTGCTAGGAAAAAGAATAAATTCCACAACATTAAGCTGGGACGTTGTTTCAAACTTAAATGCGGCAGGAAGACTAGGACACGCTGAATACGCGGCTGACTTGTTTATTTCCAAAGACCCTGCTTTTAGAGAGACAATGGCTCAAAAAATAATCGCGCTGAATGTTGAAAGAAAAAAGCTTTCGGTTGACGCATGGAACTACGCGGCGGTTCAGGCGGAGACTTCCATTCCACTTCACAACAACAAGCTTTGCGTTGTAATTGACGAGCGAATAAACAGAGGTGTAAGCGGAATATTGGCGGGAAGGCTTGTTTCTGCATACAAAGTTCCGGCAATTGCAGTTACATTTGTTGACAACAACATAGCTGTTGGCTCAATGAGAAGCTGCAGGGGCTACGACATAACAGTTTTTCTAGACCAGCTTGCAGACTTGTTCATAAACCACGGCGGGCATAATTTTGCGGCGGGCTTTAGCTTTACCCGCGACAAGCTTTCTGAATTTGAAAGAAGAGTAAAAGAGCTTTCTTCTATAATAAATCTTTCAGAAACAAACGACGATGTAATTGACTTGGACGCAGAGATTCCAGAGTCATATCTTACTCCAAAGCTGCTTGATGTTTCTGACAGGTTCGAGCCTTTTGGAGAAGAAAACCCAGAGCTTATTTTTATGTCGGAAAGGCTTCCTATTGTTGACGCAATTGTAATGGGCAAAGGTGAAAAGCAGCACTTGAAGCTCACACTTGGATGCGGCAAGTACAAATGGCCGGCGCTCTTTTGGAATGAAGGAGAGCGGCTTCACAGGGATTTTGAAAAGGGCGACAAAGTAGATATTCTTTATCACATAGAAAGAAATACATTCAACGGCATGGAAACACCGCAGCTTATTCTTACAGACATTCGTAAAAGTGAAAATCAAGGGGACAATAAATGAAATTATCAGTTAAAATTTTAACAGCAATAGCAGCGTTGCTTTTATGCAGCGCGGAATTTCTTTTTGCAAAAGACGCGGTGTTCAACGGCGAGAACTACAACATAAACCTTTCATACAACGACACAGCCTCGCCTGGAGACGCGGTGTTTATTAGAATGTCGTTCACTGATATTTCAAAGAAGACTAAGAAGTCAGCTGACTCTATTTCATCTTCAGCGGAACTTTATCTTGATGACAAAAAAATTTCATCATCAGAATTTTACAATCTTCCAGACTCATCATCTCATTCAAAGCTTGTTTACTTAACAGGCATTCCACTTTCATCTTGGTGGACTGAGGGCAATTACCATCTCACTGTAATCTATTCATTTGACGGTGGAAAAAACATGCAGTTCGACCTTCCTTTTTCACTTACAAGTAAAGAATTTATAAGCGAAACAATAGAGCTTGATGAAAAGAACACAGACATAAAGACAGACACAAGCCCAGAGCGCATGAAGCAAATTGAAAGATTAAATTCAATACTTGAAAAAATAGATGACAACGCAATTTATCAGACTGGAAAATTCACGCCGCCTACTACTTCAACAAGAAGAACATCTTTTTTTGCAGACAGAAGAGTTTACGCCTATACTAACGGCAAATCTTCAACAAGCCTTCACTATGGAATTGACTTTGGCATTCCAACAGGCACTTCTGTAACATCTTGCGGCAACGGTAAAGTTGTTCTTGCAGAAAACAGAGTGTCAACAGGCTGGAGCGTTGTAGTCGAGCACTTGCCGGGCCTTTACACCCTTTACTACCACATGAGCGAGCTAAATGTAAAAGCAGGAGACATGGTAAAAACAGGCGACCGTCTTGGATTAAGCGGCGCGACAGGTCTTGCCACAGGACCGCATCTTCATTGGGAAGTGCGCCTTAACATGTGCGCGGTAAGCCCTGACTTTTTTACAACAGATTTTACTTTTGCAAACACATCAAAATAATTTTACAAAAA
>JBAXYY010000060.1:0-14773 GCA_041670585.1 Treponema sp.
ATTGGTTCTTGGGATTGTTTGGAAGATAAAATTATGCTTATAAAAAAAGCCTGTTGTTTTTTAGAGCAGCAGGCTTTTTTATTTGGCTATCGTAATCTGTCGTTCCGATTCTACAAGCAAATCACTTCGACAAGCTCGGTGAACACCGCTAATTTTTCATGGTGAACTCTACTTTGCTCCTCGCAATGACCCTCTTACTTTAATGTTACACGAACAAATTTCTTTTTGCCTGCGCGAACAACAAATTCGCCATCTGTGTCGGCATCTGAAAGCTTTATAACATCCTTTACATCTGAAACTGGCTTTTCATTTACAACAGCGCCGCCCTGCTGAATTAAACGGCGGGCATCGCTTTTTGTAGCGCATAGCTTTGCTTCAAAGTACAAGTCTGTTACTGCAATTCCATTTTCAAAAAGTGATTTTGAAAGCTCAACTGTTGGCATGTGGCTCTTGTCGCCTTCACCGCTAAACGCAGCCTTTGCACCGCTTAACGCCTTGTCAGCTTCCTCTTTGCCGTGGATAATCTGTGTAACTTCGTATGCAAGCCTTTCTTTTGCGTCGTTGATATTGCCTTTGCAAATTGTGTCAATTTCACTAACTGGAAGGAATGTAAACAGCAGGAAGAATTTTCTTACATCAGCATCTGCTACATTGCGCCAGTACTGGAAGAAGTCAAACACGCTTGTTAACGCTGGATCTAGGAAGATTGCGCCTTTTTCTGTTTTGCCCATCTTCTTGCCGTCTGCGCGTGTGATTAGAGGGAATGTCAAGCCCCACACTTCATGCTCTTTATTAAGCTCTGTTGTGCCGCCGCATTTTCTTCTGATTAAGTCTACGCCCGCTGTTATGTTGCCCCACTGGTCGTCGCCGCCAATCTGAAGAACACAGCCGTGCCTTTGGTGAAGCATGTAGAAGTCGTAAGCCTGAAGTAGCTGATAGTTGAATTCTATGAAGGAAAGCCCGCGCTCTAGACGCTGCTTGTATGCTTCAAATGTTAGCATTTTGTTTACGCTGAAGCATGAGCCAATGTCGCGCAAGAAGTCTATGTAGTTCAAGTCAGCAAGCCAGTTTTTGTTGTTGTCTGAAAAGGCTGTCTTGTTGTCAAAGCCAATGAACTTATTTAACTGCGCCTCTATGTGTTTAACATTGTCGTCTATCTGCTCGTAAGAAATCATCTTGCGCATTTCTGTCTTGCCGCTTGGGTCGCCAATTCTAGCTGTTCCTCCACCAATAAGCGCAATGCCGTGGTGGCCGTATTCCCTTAAATGGCGTAATGCAAAGAACGGAACCATGTGTCCAATGTGAAGGCTTGGGCCTGTTGGGTCGCAGCCTACATAAAATGTTATTGGACCTTCATCCATTTTTTTAGAAAGGCTTTCTACGTCAGTACACTGTGCAAAAAATCCGCGTTCCTTTAAAGTTTCCAATGCTTCGTTCATAAAATTATCCTCAAACTAAATTGAATTTTTAATAATATTGATAATACCAGTTATTTTTTAATTAAGCAATGATTTGCATTGCAACATAGCAAGGATCCACTTTTATAACAATGATGATTTTACTTTTTCCTTTCACTACGTTATACTAACGGCATGAAGTATAATTTTTTACGTGCAGCGTGCGCGACACCTTCTGTTGAAGTTGCAAACTGCGAATATAATACAAATGAAATTATAAAAAACGCAAAGGCAGCCTCAGAAAACGGCGCTGATGTTGTTGTTTTTCCAGAGCTTTCTATTACGGGCTACACTTGCGCGGATTTGTTTGAACAAACAACCCTTTTAGATTCAGCGGTTTCATATTTAGAAAAAATAGTTGACGAGAGCAAAAACATTCTTCCCCTAATTTTAGTTGGAGTTCCATTGCGTGTGGATGACGCTCTTTACAACACAGCGGCCCTTATTTTTAGAGGAAAGCTTTTGGCCGTTGTTCCAAAGACATATATTCCAAACTACAGCGAATTTTATGAAAAAAGATGGTTCGCTTCAAGCAAAGAAAATTTTTCTTCAAACATTAACATCAGTGAAAACTTGCAGAACATTCCTTTTGGAACAAACATAATTATTCAAGACAAAGCAAATTCTCTTTTTATGATGGCGGTTGAAATCTGCGAAGACATGTGGGTTCCTCTTCCCCCTTCAACAGAACATGCTTTGCAAGGCGCGACAGTTATTGCAAACCTAAGCGCAAGCAATGAAATAATTGGCAAATCTTCTTACAGAAAACTTCTTGTGCAGTCGCAGTCCGCTCGTATTGCGGGAGCTTATTTGTACAGTGACAGCGGGCATGGAGAGTCCACTACAGACATAGTTTTTGCAGGCCACAACATAATTGCAGAAAACGGAACGGTCTTGGCAGAGTCAAAGCTTTTTACAGAAGACATTTTATACGCCGACATTGACTTGGAAAGACTTCAGCATGAAAGGCTTCATTCAAACACATTTGCGCTTTGCGCTTCGTCTTATAAAGCAAGCTGTGCAAATGGCGCTTCAAACAAATCAACTAATACAATCTACATTGACTTGTCTGAAAAAGAAATTCACACAACTGGCTTTACACCTCAAGAAAACACTTCTCAAAAAGAATTTTCACTTTGCAGAAAAATAGAAAAGCATCCGTTCGTGCCAGAAGAGTCAACTGCACGGGAAGCAAGATGCCGTGAAGTAATTGAGCTGCAGTCAGAAGGGCTTGCAAAAAGATTGCGCCACATACACGCAAAGAGCGCTGTAATTGGACTGAGCGGAGGATTGGATTCAACACTTGCGCTTCTTGTAACAGTTCGCGCCTTTAACAAATGCGGCATTAGCTTAAAAGGAATACAAGCTGTTACTATGCCATGCTTTGGAACAACAGACAGGACTTACAACAACGCCTGCACTTTGGCAAAAGAAACAGGGGCAGCACTTACAGAAATCAACATTGAAAAATCAGTAAGGCAGCACTTTGCGGATATTAAACAAGATGAAAACACGCACGATGTAACTTATGAAAACTGCCAGGCACGTGAACGAACTCAAGTGTTAATGGACCTTGCTAACAAGACAAACGGCATTGTAATAGGCACAGGCGACTTGAGCGAGCTTGCTTTGGGCTGGTGCACTTACAACGGCGACCACATGTCAATGTACGGAGTGAATTCTTCAATTCCTAAAACACTTGTTAAGTATCTTGTCAGCTGGTTTGCTGATGACGCAGAAAAAACAAATGCTGAACTTTCAAAAGCGCTTCGTGATATTTTAGCTACACCTGTAAGCCCTGAGCTTCTTCCACCAAGCGGTAAAAACATCAGCCAGAAGACAGAGGAGCTTGTAGGTCCTTACGAGCTTCACGACTTTTTCCTGTACTACCTGCTTCGCTGGGGATTCAGCCCTTCAAAGATTTTCTTTCTTGCACAGGAAGCGTTCTTAAAAAACAAAGAGAGCGCACAGGCAAATATAGAAAACACTTACACAAAAGAAGTAATTCTAAAATGGCTGAAGGCGTTCTACAAAAGATTCTTCAGCCAGCAGTTTAAAAGAAGCTGCATGCCGGACGGAGCAAAAGTTGGAACAGTAAACCTTTCACCAAGAGGCGACTGGAGAATGCCAAGCGACGCAAGCGCGAACATTTGGCTTAAGGAAATTGATAATTTGAAGTAAGAAAATTGTCATTCCGACAAAAGTGGAGGAATCTCATCAAGATTTACAACAACACTTTGTTCCAAGCAATGATAAACAACATATAAATGAGGTACTTATTTTGTTCAGCTATCAACACGAATTTCATGCGGGAAACTACGCGGATATTTTAAAGCATATAACACTCGCGCTTATTTGCGATTCACTTTGCAAAAAAGAAAAGCCATTCACTTTAATAGATTCTCATGCAGGGGCCGGCCGCTACCATTTGGACGACGAACGCTCTCTGAAAACAGGTGAAGCTGAAAGTGGAATAAAAAAACTTTTTGCCTTATGTAAAAACAATGCAACAGACACTTCTATTCCACAGTCTGTAAAAAGATTTCTAGAACTTGAAGAGCCGTACCTTATGCAGAACATGTACGCAGGAAGCCCAGAAATAGAGAGGCTTTTAATGCGTGAAAACGATAAGCTTTTCTTAGTGGAAAAACATCCAGCGGAAATTGAAAGCCTTCTTGTTAACATGAAGCTGCCGCTTTTTACTTTGTCAAAAAATGAAAACTCAAATGACAGCGCAGATTCTTTTAAAGAGAAATTTTCAACAGCAAGCTTAAAGATTTTAGAAGACGATTCCTACAAAGAGCTTTCAGCCCTTACACCGCCACTTATAAAAAGAGGCCTTGTTTTAACAGACCCAAGCTATGAAGAAGAAAGCGACTACAAGAATGTAACAGACGCATTGAAGCTTGTTCATAAAAAGTGGAACACTGCTGTAATCGCCTTGTGGTACCCTCTTCTTACAAAAAAGAAAAACCTGCTCGCGCAAATGCTCACATCTTTGGAAGACGACGCAAAGCTTGGCGTAAACCCTACAACTTGCTTTAGGGCAGAATTGGCTGTTAAAAATCCAGACGAATTGTATTATGAAAACAACTGCGACGACACAAAATGCCACATGTATGGAAGCGGAATGTTAATTATAAATCCGCCTTACCAGTTAAAGGAAAATCTTGAAGAAACAGTAAAATTATTAGAAAAAGTGTTTTCTGAATATTCTAAATAAACAATCTCTTTTATGCAAAGAGACTCCTACACTTCGGTCGGAATGACAGGATATTTATAAACCATAAAAAAAGGCCGCCTTCAATTAAGAAAGCGGCCTCTTATTTTATACAGTTTCTTTTAGTTCAAATTAGAACCAGAAGCGGAAACCGAAGTTGATTGGGAAGTACCAAGCAAATCCAGCATTTCCAGCATAAGAGCTGAATCCTAATTGAGCAGCTGCCTGCAAGTAGAGTTCAAGTGGTTTTACAACGAAAATGTTCAAACCAGCAACAAAACGTCCACCTACGAAGAAGCCTAAATTGTTAAAATCAAATAATGAGAATGCAATTCCAGGTCCATAGAAGTAGTGAATCATTCCACCTGCTTTAGGATTTGCCATCCACCAGTCTGCTGTAATTCCAGCGCCATACAATGTGTTGTTTGCAATGCTGAAGTCAGCTGCAAATACAGCAGGAACGTTAGAAAGTTTGAATGTAATAGCTGCATTGCCGTTACCTGAACCAGATGCTACAGAATATCCACCCTGTGCTCCAATAGCTGCACTAGCAAATACGCTTGTTGAGCCAAGTACTACTAATGCTGCAAGAATTCCTAAAAATTTCTTATTCATAAAAATTTACTCCTTCTTCAAAATTTTGAAGATGTTTAAACTTTATCACAATTACAAATTCATGTCCAGTAAATCGTAAATATTTTTCGCAAAAGCATGTCCTTTCTTGCGTTACTATCTACAATAACGCAATATCTCTATTTTCTCTACTCTCTATTTTTTCTTACTGAACACAAGCGAATTTCCATCTTTTGAAACAGTTGCAGAAATTGCAGTGTTGTCCGCAAAATCACCTTCAAGCATTTCCTTTGCAAGAGGATTTTCTACATAAGTTTGAATCGCACGTTTTACAGGACGGGCGCCAAATGAAGGGTCGTATCCTACATCTGAAATAAAGTCAACTGCCTTGTCGTCAAACTTAAGTTTTATCCTTCTGTCAGAAAGACGGGAAGCAACTTTTTCAAGCTGAATCTTTACAATGCCCTTTATGTTGTCTTTGCTAAGCCTGTTGAACATAACAATTTCATCAATTCTGTTTAAGAATTCCGGGCGGAAAGTCTTCTTTAAAAGTGAATCTATGTTCGCCTTTAGAGCGTCATTCTTTTCTTTAGTGTCAGCGTCTAGAATAAGGTCAGAGCCTAAGTTGCTTGTCATAATGATGATTGTGTTCTTAAAGTCAACAACACGCCCCTGTCCGTCTGTCAAGCGTCCGTCATCTAGAACCTGAAGCAGCACATTGAACACGTCAGGGTGGGCCTTTTCTATTTCATCAAAAAGAACAACACTGTACGGTCTTCTGCGCACTGCTTCTGTAAGCTGGCCGCCTTCATCATAGCCAACGTATCCCGGAGGCGCTCCTATTAAACGAGTCACGCTGAATTTTTCCATGTACTCGCTCATATCTATTCTTGTAAGCGCCTTTTCGTCGTTGAACAAAAAGTCAGCTAGTGTTTTTGCAAGCTCTGTCTTGCCAACGCCTGTCGGTCCAATGAACATAAAGCTGCCCAATGGCCTGTTAGGGTCGTTAAGGCCTGCCCTGTTCCTACGGATAGCGTCTGAAACAACAGTCACCGCTTCTTCCTGCCCAATCACCCTGTTGTGCAAAACTTCCTCTAGCTGAAGATACTTCTGCTTTTCTGAAGTAAGCATTTTGGCAACTGGAATGCCTGTCCATACGCTTACAACTCGCGCTATGTCCTCTTCCGTGACTTCCTGTCTTAAAAGGCTGCGGCGCTCTTCGCTTTCATCGTCTTTCTTTTTGCCGTCAGACTTTGTTGCTTTTGCAAGCTGCTTTTCCAGGGCTGGAATTGTGCTGTATTTTAACTCAGCGGCTTTTTCCAGGTTGCCTTCACGTGTGAATTTTTCCTCGTCAAAGCGTGCTTTTTCCAAGTCCTCTTTTACTTTGCGGCTGCCTTCAATTGAACGCTTTTCATTCTGCCATTCAAGCTTCATTGCGTCGCGTTTTGCAGTTACTTCCGCAAGCTCCTTCTCTAGCTTTACAAGGCGCTCTTTGCTTGCTTCGTCATCTTCCTTAGAAAGAGACTGCTTTTCTATTGCAAGCTGAAGTATTTTTCTTTCTGCCTGGTCAAGCTCCACTGGCTGGCTTTCAATTTCCATTTTAAGACGGCTGGCGGCTTCATCAACAAGGTCAATTGCCTTGTCTGGCAGGAATCTGTTTGTAATGTAACGGTTGCTCAATGTGGCGGCGGCAACTAGCGCTTCATCGTTTATTTTTACACCGTGATGTATTTCGTATTTTTCACGAAGTCCACGAAGAATTGCTATTGTGTCTTCAACGCTTGGCTCCTTGCAGTGAACTTGCTGGAACCTTCTTTCAAGCGCTGCATCCTTTTCAATATACTTGCGGTATTCGTTCAAAGTTGTGGCACCAATTGCACGAAGCTCGCCACGCGCCAACGCTGGCTTTAACAAGTTGCTTGCGTCCATTGAGCCTTCAGCGGCACCCGCTCCAACTATTGTATGAAGCTCATCTATGAAAAGAATTATTCTTCCTTCTGATTTAGCGACTTCATTTATTACGCCTTTAAGCCTCTCTTCAAATTCACCGCGGAATTTTGCGCCCGCAACAAGTGAGCCCAAGTCCAAAGAAAGAAGCTGCTTGTTCTTTAAAGATTCTGGCACATCTCCGCTTGCAATTCTTCTAGCTAGTCCTTCTACAATTGCAGTTTTACCAACGCCCGGCTCGCCAATAAGAACTGGATTGTTCTTTGTACGGCGGCACAACACCTGCATTACACGCCTGATTTCTTCATCGCGTCCAATAACAGGGTCAATTTTGTCCTGCCTAGCTTTTGCGGTTAAGTCTATGCAATATTTTTCAAGGGCACGCTCTTTGCTTTCCGGGTCCTGGCTGTCTACGCTCTGGTTGCCCCTAACTGATTTTAACGCTTCAAGAACAGCCTCGCGCGTAACACCACGTTTTCTAAGAAGGTCGCCCACCTTGCTGTCTGAAGATGACATTGCAAGAAGAATATGCTCTGTAGAAAGGTACTGGTCCTTTAGCGAAGACATTTCGTTTTCTGCCTTTGCAAGAACCTTCTGCGCTTCTGAAGAAAGGTTCATCTGAGTGTTGCCGCTTACTTTAGGGTACTGGTCCAAAAGCCCCTGCACGTCCGCAAGAAGAACATTTGTCTGCACACCAATGCGCTCAACAATTGGCGGAACAATGCCATCCTGCTGCTTTAGAAGAGCGTATAGCAAATGCTCAAGCCCTATTTCGCTATGGTCGTTCTTCTGCGCAAGGGAACTTGCTTCCTGAATAGCGTCCTGTGTTTTCAATGTGAATTGATCGTAGTTCATTTTCTCACCTCGTTTTGTAAATTAAATTTCATAAGCGCTGTATGTATTCCATCCCATAAAAAAGCGCCTGTTTATTTAAATATACAATTGTTGTGAGGAGAATTCAAATTTTATTTTTCTGGATATTCGAAGTCGCCAAATTCACAAACTACATTTGCAGCTGTTGCGTGCTCAAGAAGTTCTAGATTTTTTTTGACATTTCTATACAGGCGAATTTCACCGCTGCCATTGCCACTGCCCAGAATTTTCATTACTTTGCGGCCGCCCTCTGGACTTTCATAATCACGCACAAACATAAGAGAAGTTTTGCAAAAGACATCTAAATCTATTACAAATTCCCTATTTCTAATGCTTGCTGCCCAATGAAGCTTTATGTCATTGTCTTCCTTTGGCATTTCAGAACATTCGTAAGTAACAGAATACGTTTTTCCTTTGCCCGGAATAAATTCAATAGTTCTGTCCTCTAGTTTGACAAAAATACATAATTTTTTTTCAAATTCGCCTTGAACTGCAAAACAAGAATTTGTCATTTTGCGGCCTGTAATTTCACTTGATAAATCAGAAGAACTTAAATGAAAGAAAGGAGCTTGAAAATTCTTGCCCCAGTTTTTATCAATATATCCAAATGATGATTTAGGAACAACTTTGTACTCTTCGCCATCTAAAGTTATTGTTCCTGCAAAAACAGTAGAGCATCCAAAAGGAATCCAATTAGTTTCTTTATTTGAATAAATATTTTCAAATCCATTTTTAATCTCATACTGCAAGTTAAAGTCAATTGAGCCTGCGTTGCAAAGAAGCTCCGGCATTGTGTTCAAGTCTGAATATGTAACAGCGGCGCTTCCCCTTATTGTTTTGTCAGTCAAAATAAACTTGTCTTTATTTTCACCACCAGCGCGTACAATGTATTCTTTACTTCCAAATTCAAATTGAGATGAAGGATAATATGAATTTATCTGTTTGCCGCCAGCTCCGTAACTGCCAGCTTTTATCATTACAAAAGAAGGTTGAACAAAAGTCTCTTCTGTAGCCGACTCTGCTGATTTTGTTCCAGCAAGCGCATATTGCAAGTCAGCGGAAGTTTTTGAAAATCTATTTTTAAAGCCCAGGACACATTCATTTGGAGAAATTTGCGGATTTATAATATAGACTTCAATAAAGAATGTTTTTTCTTCACCAGTAGAATAACTGAATCCATTTAAAACGAATCTCCAACGGTCAAAGCCGTTTTTCTTTAGAGACCCTTTTATCATGTAACGATTATTATGTAGGACTTTTCTTGAAACCATATAACCCACCACTTTACTCATAGAAGCAATATTTTCATGTTGTTTCTAAAAAACTGAAGTAAGACTAAATAAGGACTTACTCTTACTTCAATTTCGGCAGATTACACTAAGTTATTTAAACATTTTCTGCAAAGTGTTGTTAATTTCTTTTTGTTCCATAGGGAAATTTGAATCTAAGAATTCAAAACAATCCTGGGCATGACGCTGAACATGTTCATACCAAATGGAATATAGCTCAGGCTCAAATCCGTCTCCAGGATAAGGCGCACCCTGTACGTCAGAAACCAACTGTCTCATCATATCTGCAAATTCTTGTGTCTTTTTTTTGTCCATATTTATTGTCCTGTTATGGTAAAACCTTATTCTTGTCTATATTATACAGGCAATTTGATTATTTTACCAGTATTTTTAGTGATTTTTTCAGAAAGCAACTCTTTGCTGCAAATAATCACTTTATTTGTGATATTTTCATTCAAATTATCTTCAAAACGTTTTTCAGACAAAGTTAAATCTTTGCTTTGTATAGAAATAATCGAATCAATCAGCTTTCTATTAGATGTTTGAAGAAGTCCTGTAAGCTCATACAAAAAGCCTGTGCTGCCTCTTTCGGACGGTGACTGAGGCTGTATTTCATCAGAATAGCTGCCGATTATTGTTTTTTCAATAAGAGAAGGGCTTAAGTTTAACTCATTAAGTTTAGCCATTGTATCTGCAAAAATTTCTAGCGACTCGTAAGGCTTAGGGTCCCTGTATGTAAAAAAGTCGCACAGACCCTTTGTGTTCATCATGTTGAAGTAAACTCCGTAAGCGCCGCCTGCTGTTCTTACTTTTTCCCAGAAAATTGTTTTTGAAAGGGCGTTTGTAAGCACTATGTCCGCCGCGACATCTTTTAGATTTTTTGGAGAAGAATTGCAGCTTTCACATGAAAAGCCAACGGTTCCTGGAATTAAGAAAACTTCATTAAGTTTTGCTTTTCCATTATTTGCATTTTTTGATGTGCTTTTTTTTATGTTCAAGCTATTTGGTATTTCTGTAAGCGCAAAGAACTCATTGTCAGAAGATTTCCGCTTTGACTTTAGAGGTTTTATATTTGTGTTTTTTATAAATGAAGGAAGTATTTTTTCTGCAATTTCAAGGCCCTTTTTGTCTGATGTAACATGAATTACAGCGCCGCCGTTTTTTACTTCAGAAAGCATACGGTTGAATTTCTGCCCCAAGTCCTTCATGTTCATTTTGCACATTTTGTCTTCTGTAAAAAGCGAAGAAATGCCGTCCCAAATTTCTGCTATAGCCTTGCCTCTTGAAGACAAGCGGTTCGACCTTTGGTAAGCGTAAACATGAGAAAGGCCAACTACAGAAGCTTTCCCGTCATTTGCATAGCATTTAACTAAATCATTTAGCCTTTTCTGGTTAGAAAAATCAACTTTAGAAATGCAGCCTGACGCTAAAGCAAACGCTTCTTCTGCCTGCTCCTCTAGCATTTTAAAAGTAAAAATGACCCACTCACGCCCTTGATAATTTTTTATTTCTTTAACACGTAAATATTCTGCTGCAAGCGGCGCTGTTTTTGAATAAGCCGCAAAACCGCCTGTCACGCTTCCAATAAGTTGAGTTGTTTTTTCCCAACTGTCACTGCCCCAGCCCATCAGAGTTGAAACATTTGCCATTATTGGAATGTACGGATAGTCAGAAGGAGAAAGCACATCCGCTGGGAACGCAACATCCGCGTAGATTATTCCATTTGTGTTTTCTTTATTTTCAAAATAATCTATGCCAGCAACCTTTGACACTTGTGTTAGTATTTTCTTTGGCCTAATTTTTAAATCATTTATGCTTACGTGTGGAACGCATTTTTCTTCTTTTTCTGTTGGCTCTTTCTGCTGAAATTTATGGAGCTTTTCCACACTGGACTGAACTTTTTTTATGCCTTCTTTTTTAAAAAGTGTTTCTGTGATTTTCTTTTCTGAAGCTGCGCGCTTTTTGCTCCAAGAAGACGAAGGTGTTACTTCAACCAATGAATAATCTTTGTTGTCAAGGAAAAGTGTTTTTATTAAATCAGTGATGTAATTATTGTTTTTAGAGATTTCTCTTTTCATCTTTTCAAACTGACTAACAACCAAGAGGCTTGACCATGGAGTGCCGCCGTAAAGCCAGCCTCGCAAGCATCTTCTTAAATAAATTAATGAGAACGGGCCGTTTGCCCTAACAACTTCCTTGTTGTCAAATTCAAAGCTGTGGCAAGTGCGCTCTACATCTTCTTTATCAACGCCAGTTTTTACTAAATTTGCAAGCGCCGCAAGAATAACATCTTTTACCTTCTGGACATTTTTTTCTTCAACGCCACGGAGCCCTGCTGAAATATAAAATTCATTTTTCTCTAGATTTATGCCTGTCTGTGGCGCAATGTCTTCACCCAAGGCACTTTTAAGAAGCGCTTTTGAAATTGGGGCGCTGTCGCTTCCAAAAAGAAGTTCTGAAATGAATGCGTTTTCCATAAGTCGTTCAAAAGAAGGCGCGCCGGTTTTGTCTTTTTTTGAAGTCTTAAAGCTTAACACAACAGAGCTTCTTCCCTCTGATTTATTTTCTTCAGAAGGGCCGTAAGAATGAACAAAATGCTTTATTTTTACTTGCTGAGGTTTTGGCAATGAAGCTTTTTTTCCACCAGCTTTAAATTCAGAAAGAAATCTTTTGTTTACAAAATCAAGTTGCTCTTCTGTTGGAATGTTCCCGTACAAAAACAAAAGGCAGTTCGCGGGGCAGTAATATTTTTTGTGAAAAGCTTTTAGCTTTGAAAGTGTAAGTGACGGAATTACAAGAGGGTCGCCGCCAGAGTCGTTCACATAGCAAGTGCCGGCAAGAATTGAATTTTTAACAGCGTCATTTGCAACTTCTTCAAAAGAAGAATAAGAGCCTTTCATTTCATTATAAACAACGCCTTGAATAGAGGGCTTTGCTTTTGCGTCAACTTCAAGACGGTGCGCTTCCTGCAAAAAAATTTCAGGCTTTAGCTGAGGGAAGAAAACCGCGTCCCCGTACACAGACATTAAGTTGTAGTAGTCGGCCTTAACTTGTGTGCTTGCGGGGAACACAGTTCTGTCTAGAGCAGTCCAGGCATTTAAATAAGTGTTGACGCTCTGATTTAAAAGACGCGCAAACGGGTCTTTAAGCGGGTAGTTTTTTGAGCCGCACAAGACGCTGTGCTCAAGAACATGCGCCGCTCCAGTCGAGTCCACAGGGGGTGTTCTAAATGCAAATGCAAAAAGATTTTCATTATCGTCATTTAAAAGATGGAATACTTCAAGGCCTGTTCTTTCATGCTTAAGCCAATATCCTACAGAATTGCATTCCTTAATTTCCACAACATCTAAAACTTTGTAGCCTTTTACTATGTCGCCCTTTTTCATACGTACTCTTCCCCGTCATCTCTTCCTTCTATGCGCAAGTCTCCATCTTCCCAAGCTCTTCTTAGTTTTGCAAAGAACTGCGATGTTTGTTTTTCACAGTCGCTCCTCTTCATTGGCTTTAAAATATTTTCTTCTTCCAAGATTACATCGCCACGAGTCTTAGAAACATTTGTTAAAATCTTTGCACGGAAGTCATCTTTTTTGTCTGCTATAAGATGCGCTATATCGTCATCGCTCATTGCGCGAAGAACATTCTGCAAATATTTGTTGTCGGCTCCTACAACATCGTCTTCTGTAAAAAGACGTTTTCTTAAATCCGCTCCTAAGTCTGGATCCTGGTCGCTTAACGAGCTTATTATTTTCTGCTCTGCGGAAGGGTTCATCTTCTTTAGAATTTGAGCAAGAGCTCCACGTCCGTCCAAGTTCTGTGAATTTTCCGTGTTCTGCGCAAGCATTTTTTCATGCAAGGACTTGTCAATTTCCTGCATTACAATAGGAGAAACCGGCTTCATTTTTGCAATTCTAAGAATAACATCTTTTTTAGTCGAGTCGTCCATTTTATCAATAACAGACGCGGCATTTTTTGGCTCAATCTCTGAAAGAACAAGCGCCTGCACTGCTGTAGATTCGTCATGAAGAAGAAAGCTTATTCTTTCACTGTCAATTCCTTCTAGATATTCAAAAGGCTTTCCTTCTGCGTTAGGTACGGTTTTATCTATTAAGTCGTCGGCTTTTTTTTCACCAAACGCTTTTGACAAAATAGTGCGGGCTGTGTCTATGCCGCCTTCTTCACGCGATTTTTCTACAAGAGAGTTGAACTCCTTTAGAACCTCGTCGGCCTCCTCTGGAGTTATTTTTTGAATTGAAGCAATTTCTGGAATAATTTTTTCTGTCTGCTCTTCAGAAAGATGTGGAAGTATTTTTGCGGCTTCATCAATTCCAATAACTAAAAGAAATTTTGCGACACGGCGGTAAATGCTTTCTTTTTCACCAGGCTGTTTTTTTTCTTCCGGCACCTTTAAAAGACCGCCTGAAGTCAATACAGACGCAGCTTTTTTTACATCAGCGTCAGTAGGTTGTTTTTTCTGATACCACGTGCCTGTTTTTGCGGCGTACTCAGCCTGCTTATCTGTATTTTTATCTTCTTTTTTTTGATTTAATATTTCATCAACTTGGCTGTTCACATGCTGAAAGAGAGGCTTATGAATTAAAGGCTCATGGCCTTTTTCTGCCGAATGTCTTATTTCTTTAGAAATGCTTTTAGGATGATTGTTTTCTAAATTATCTGTATGATTTTTATTTTGATTTGTTTCGTTAACTACGCCTGACAAATCGCTTTTGCTGCCTTTTTCAGCGCCTTTTTTATATGCGTTCAATCTGTAATCGTTTGTGTTCATATTCTTATTTTACTTTAGTAAAAGATTTCATACAAGAGAGATTTTTTATTGAGATTTAAGTAAATTACAGAATTTACAAAATATTTTATCTTTTTTTGTCAAATTTAATTTTTTAAAAGATATATCTATATATAAGAAAATTTACTTTTATTTTTGAGAAGGAGATTTATATGAAAAAAGAAGAGATTCCGACAGTAGAGTCAATTTACAAAAGCGGCAAAGAGAAAAGGCTTATTAAAAAAGAGCAAAACTCACTGTTTACAGTAGATGAGATTTGCTCTATTTTTATTTCAAGGCAATTTGTGATAAAACAAAACGACTTGTCGCTCCGTTCTAAATGATAATTGAAGGCATCTCTAAAAGCTGCAGTTTTTAGAGGCTTTCTTTATGCAAAAACTTATGGATTAACTACGAGCTTCAAACTTTAAACAAATCAATTTCACCGCTTATTTGCTCAATAGATTTTTCCATTTTCTTGGAGATTTCTGTAAGGTTAACGCCTGTTTGGTTTATGCCTTTTGCGCCAATTGACATTTCATTCATGCTGTCCCTAATTAGAACAGTCGCGTCCTGAAGTATTTTTATTTCCTCAAGAATAGCCTTGTTGCCGTCTGACATTTCCTTAGAGGCA
>JBAXYY010000061.1:0-14770 GCA_041670585.1 Treponema sp.
CATCTTTATTATTTCAGTTAAGTCTTTTGCCGTTTTTGGCGTGGAATGGTAAATGACTTTTACTAATATTTATGATATTATATTATTCAACAGGAGGCCTTAAAATGATATATCCATATATGAATTTTCCTGATGGCACTGAAATTGTACATACTCAAATTTTGAATCCAGAAACAAATCCTACTGTGGAAGTGAATTTTGAACGTCCTACAGAGCATGGCTTTGATTCTGCAAGATGTGAATTGCCTACTTACCGTTGGATAAATAAAGAAGGCTACTCTGATTCTGAAATAAAAAGTTTTGAAGAATTTTTAAGAAACAATGCTCACTTGATTTTTAAATTTGCAGCAAGCGGAGGCATCTGTTGTGCCTAACTTGTTTCAAATTAAAGGATACTACATTTACTTCTGGTCAAATGAAAACAATGAACCAATTCATGTTCATATAAGTAAAGGTTCTCCAATGCAAAATTCAACTAAAGTTTGGCTTACTTCAAAGGGTGGTTGTGTTGTCGCAAATAACAACAGCCATATAAGTCAAAAAGATTTAAATGATTTGCTAGAGGCAATACAAGCACAATTTTTTTATATATGTGGCAAATGGCAGCAATTCTTTGCAGTGACAACTGTCAAATTCTATTGCTAATCAGCGTTTGTTTTGCTTCAATAAACATTGCGTAAACTTATGCAAAATACTAAAATAGCGCTACTATGGAAAACACAAAAAGAACAAACACATGCGGCGAATTAAAAGCCTCTGATGTTGGTAAAACAGTTGTATTGAACGGCTGGGTACACCGCACACGTGAACTGGGCGGCCTTACATTTATTATGCTTCGTGACCGTTATGGAATTACACAGATAGTTGTTGGTGACAAAGCAAATGACGATATTAAAAAAGTTGCGGCTTCTTTAAAAAATGAATACTGCATTGCCGTAAGCGGAACAGTTGCCGCTCGTAATGAAAAAGATATTAACAAAGACATGGCGACTGGAGAAATTGAAGTTGAAGCTAATGATATAGAAATATTCACAACATCACTTCCTTTGCCTTTCCCAATTGATGAAGTTCGCCAGAAGGACGGCTCTGTTGTTCTTCCAAACGAAGACATCAGGTTGCGCTACCGTTACTTGGACTTGCGCCGCGAGCCTATGAAGAATCATATTATTCTTAGAAGCAATGTAATGTTCGCAGTCCGCGAGTATATGACAAAGCACGGCTTCCTTGAAATTGAAACTCCAACATTTGTAAAATCAACTCCAGAAGGCGCACGCGACTACTTAGTTCCTTCACGTGTTCACCCAGGAAAATTCTACTCACTTCCACAAAGCCCTCAGCTTTACAAACAGCTTTTAATGGTAAGCGGATTTGACAAGTACTTCCAGATTGCACGCTGCTACAGGGACGAAGATGCCCGTGGAGACAGACAGCCAGAGTTCACTCAAATTGATATTGAGCTTAGCTTTACAAACAGGGAAGAAGTTCTAGAAACAACAGAAGGCATGATGAACTATGTGTTCAAGAAAACTTTGAACTACGAACTTCCTGTTCATTTTGACAGAGTTTCTTGGGACGACGCGTTCGACTTATATGGAACAGACAAGCCAGACTTACGCTTTGAAATGAAAATGCAGGACGCATCTTTCATGGCAAACTTAAGCGACTTCAACGCATTTAAAGCCGGTGCCGCAAACTCAGACCACAACATTGAGCGCCACAAAAGAAGCGCAGTAAAAGCACTTGTTGTAAAAGGTGCCGCAGAAAAATACAGCCGCAAGATGATTGAAGAGCTTGAAGCAAAAGCAAAAATCTACAAAGCAAAAGGCCTTGCCTGGATGAAGGTTGACGCTAACGGAAAGTTCGAAGGCGGAATAAGCAAGTTCTATGCTGGAAAAGAAAGTGAAATCTTGCCAAAGCTAAACGCAGAAAAGGGCGACTTGATTTTGTTTGTCTCTGATGAAAAATGGCAGGTAGCTTGCGTTGCGTTAGGTGCCGTAAGAAGCCAGCTTGGAAAAGACTTGAACTTGTACAATCCAAAAGATGAATTCCACTTTGCATGGATTGTTGACTTCCCATACTTTGCATGGAACGAAGATGAAAACAAATGGGAGACAGAGCATCATATGTTCACTCTTCCACAGAAAAAATATTGGCCAACACTTGAAAGCGACCCAGGCAGCGTAAAAGGCGACTTGTACGACTTGGTAATGAACGGCTATGAAATTGCGTCAGGCTCTATGCGTATTAACGACCCGGCATTGCAGCAGAGAATCTTTAAGATTGTTGGCTACAGTCAGGAACGCGCAGACAAGGCATTTGGCTTCTTGGTAAACGCATTCAAATATGGAGCGCCGCCGCACGGAGGAATTGCCCCAGGACTAGACCGCCTTGTAATGCTTATGTGCCACGAAGATTCAATTAAGGAAGTCATAGCATTCCCTAAGAACAATCTTGCGCAGAACCCAATGGACGGCTGCCCAAGCGCACCTGCAGAAGAAGGCCAGCTTAAAGAGCTGCACATTCAATGCACAGAAGTTGAAGCTGGCGACTAGTTTTATAACTAAAACATAAACTTTATTAAAGGTATGCTGAATTATTCAGTGTACCTTTTTTTTATAATCCTCTTTTGTTAAATGACTTTCTATATAAAATATGGTATATTTATATTATGGAGGAAAAACAATGAGAACTCTTAATAGCAAAATAATAGCGGCAAATGATAGTATGAAAAATGTATTATCTCTTATTCGAAATACTCCAAAACCTGACTTTACAAAAATAGATAAAATTTGCAGTTGCTTTGAAAATAAAATCTTGAGTGAACAGGCAAAAGATAGAAAAAAAATTTCAGGAGATGAAGATATTAAATGATTTTAGAATTTTCTGTTTTGGATACAAAAGCTTTCTCAATAGAACATCTTTTGGATTCTCCAGAAAATAGAACTGCACTAAAATCTTTTTCTGTTTCTGATAAAGCAAAAGGGCTTGAAACTTATTTAAAAGAAGCCGCTTCTTATGATGAGAAGAATAATTTAAGTAGAACTTACTTAGTAAAAGATAAAGTAACAAATGAGATAGCAGGGTACTTTTCATTAAGAACTGGACTGATTACAGTAAGAATAAATAATGATAAATTTGATTCCTTACCAGCTATAGAATTAGCAAACTTTGCAGTTAATCAAAATTATAGAAAGAAACATTCAAATGTTGAACATTTATGAATATTTATCTTTAAATCATTTATACTTTCCATATCAAATTGCATTGGAAAATATATAGGTATTAGTTCTCTTTACTTATATGCTTTGCCAAACGATAGGTTAATAAAACATTACCAGACTATGGGTTTTTCTAGATTGCCAAAAGAGCAAGAGCAATTTGTTCAATTTCATGTAAAACCAAAATATGACGATGGCTGTATTTTCATGTATCAGACTTTATAATTATTCTTCAGTGTACCTTTTTTTTATAATAAGTTAATATCTTCACATGAACAAAAATCCTACAAATAAAACACTTCTTTCAGTACTTGTCATTTCATCAATTTTTATAACATCAACTTTCACCTCATGCAAAATTAAAGAGGCGGCACGGACTGAGCAGGCGCTTGGAACTGTATGCACAATCAATGCGTATGACGACGGGACAAAGCAACTGTACGACGAACTTTTTGAGCGTCTGAATAATATAGAAAAAACTTTCAGCGTAAATATTTCAACTTCAGAAATCAGCCGCATAAATGAAAACGCAGGCGCTGCTTCTGTTGAAGTTACTGACGATGTTTTGTATGTAATAAAAGAAGCCATAAAATATGCAGAAATATCTGACGGCGCATTTGACCCCACAATTGGCCCGCTTGTAAAACTATGGGGAATAAACACAGACCATGCGCGTGTTCCAGAACAAAATGAAATTGACAACGCACTGCCGCTTGTGAATTACAAGAATGTGAAAATTGAAGGCAGCAAAGTTTTTCTAACAGAAAAAAATATGTCGCTAGACTTGGGCGGAATTGCAAAAGGCTACGCTGCTGATGAAATGGTAAAAATACTAAATGCTCATAAAGCAAAGCAAGCCGTAATAGACTTGGGCGGAAACATCTACGTGTACGGAAGCAAAAAAGACAAAAGCCCATGGAAGGTTGGAATAAAAAATCCTGATGACGACGAAGGAAGCCCTGCGTTAATTTTAACATTGGACGAAGGGGCATCTGTTGTGACAAGCGGTGTGTACGAAAGGTTCTTTATAAAAGACGGTGTGCGGTATCATCATATTTTAAATACAAAAACAGGCTACCCGGCGGAAAGTGGAAACTTAAGCTCAACAATAATTTCAACTTCATCAATTCAAGCGGACGCTCTTAGCACAATTTCATTCATCTTGGGTGCTGAAAAATTTTCATCACTAGTAAAAGAAAATTCAAAATTGCTTTCAAATATAAAATTTATTTTTATTGATGAAAATAAAAAAGTATTTGCATCATCTCAACTAGAAATAAAATCAAACAATGATTTATTTTCTAATTTTATTTTTATTATGTAAGACCGTTTTGTAAAATCTCTAATAGCTTTAGTTCTAGAAAAATGGCAACATTAAAATTGCTTTTTCATAGGCTTTGATTGTATAATAGAAAAAATAGATTTTGTGATATTTTAAAAGGCTGGTAATGTATGGATTATAAGTTTTCAGAGGAAGATATTTCAGAAATAAAAAAAAATATTAATCTGCTAAATGATCTAGCAGATACAAATGTGTTTGTTTTGAATATTACAAAGGATCAGTTGCTTATTTCTAAACAATTGTCTGCTCAATTTAATCTTCTAGACAGCCCTGTTGAAAATGCTCTTAGTAAAATTAAAAATCTTATCATACCAGAGGACCGTGAGCACTTTGAAGAAGAATGTGTAAAATTAGCTAAATGTGAAAAAGAAGAGCACAGTATTGAGTACAGAGTTTTTAATAAAAAACAAGATGTTGAATTATTAAGCAGCCATGGAAAAATTATTACAGATGCAGACACAAATGAAAAACTACTAGTAGGTAGATTGGAGTTTATTGGTAATTCAATTTTAAACGATAATTTAACAGACTTGATTTCTGATGTGCAATTAGAAAATGATTTTTTAAATATACAGACAAAAGATAAAACTGTAAGCGGTTTCTTTCTAAAAATTGATATAGATAATTTAGGTGCTGTAAATGAACAATATGGAAATGCATACGGCGACAAAGAAATAAAAATGCTTGCAGAATGTTGCAAACGAGTCGCTGATGAAAGTCTAAAAGTATACCGTTCGCACAGTGATGAAATTATTTTTATGAATCTTACAGGAAAAAACGCTATTGATGCGCAACGTCTTTTTGCTTCTATAAAAAGGGAAATCAGTGTTGAAGAAGAAAGAACAAATTATGAAATGATGTTTACAGTTTCTGGTGGAACAATTGCTTTCTTTGATGACAGTTCTTCATTCTCTGATTTAATTCGCAAACTTGATTTTACTTTGTCTGAAGCCAAGAGGCTTGGTAAAAATAAAAATGCGCTTTATGCTGCGACCGCTTTTAACAAACATTTGCGCGAGCTTGAAATAAAAAGATTGCTAAGAGAATCAGTAAAAAATAATTTTGAAGGATTCTGCATGAATTTTCAACCAATTGTTAACGCTCAAACAAAAGCTCTTATTGGTTGCGAAGCTTTGCTAAGATGGACAAGCAATGAATTTGGCGCCATTAAACCAGATGAATTTATTCCACTACTAGAAGAAACAGGACTTGTTATTCCTGTAGGCAGATGGGTTTTGCTTACTTCATTTAGACAGGCAGAATTGTGGGCAAGAGAAAAACCTGATTTTCAAATGAGCGTCAACCTTTCATATATACAAATTAAGAAAAGCGACATTTTAACAGATGTGCAAAATGCAATTACACAGTCATTTGTTAAGCCAAAAAATATAGTTTTGGAAATTACAGAAAGTGGCTATTTAGGTGGACAGAACGATTCAATTCTTCAGATAACAGAGCAATTTTCTAAAATGGGAATTAGAATTGATATAGATGATTTTGGAACAGGATATTCTAACTTGCGTTATCTTCAATATCTTCACGCAGAAACCCTTAAGCTTGACTATACGTTTACAAACAAGGCTGTTCACAACGAATATGATAGAAATGTAATAAAACATATTGCGGCAATGGCACACAGCGTAAATATGAAAGTATGTATGGAAGGCGTTGAATATAAAAGCGAAGAGGAAATCTTAAGCAAGCTTGGTGCTGATAAATTTCAAGGATATTTATATGGCCGTCCAACTACTGCAGAAAAATTCTATGACGAGCATCTTCATGAGTTTGTAAAAAATGCTTATAATTAAGGGCATATCTAAAGCTTCAGTTTTAGAGGCTCCCTTGGAATTATAAAAAAAGCGCCACTTCTTTTTTTGAAATGGCGCTTTCTTTTTAGATATATTGGTGAACATCCTTATGGTCAATCATCTTTGTCTTAACAGCAACAATGTAACTTCCGCACATTGCAGTAAGAGAGTCAATTCCTGCAGCAAATGCGCACAGAATAGGCGCTGCAGTTTTTAGTAACAAATAACCTGCTTCAAAACCACGGCCGTACATTATGCACATGACTGTAATTGCAATAAAAGGACCTCCGCTTGGAAGTGCGCCTAAAGCAAACGAAAGTAAGAATGAGAAAATTGCAATCCAGCAAGCGTCAAAAAATGAAACACCAAGGCTTGAGTATGATCTAAGAATTACAACAAAGCAAACAGCTTCTACCAAAGCCGCGCCGCCTCTGGCAAATATAGAGAACAACGGAAATGTTACTGAGTTTGTTCTTCTGCGAATTCCAAGACTGTCTTTTCCGTGACGTAGATTAAGAACAAGCGCAAGATTTGTGTCTCCGCTAAAAAATGCAACTAAGAAAGGGCACACGCTTGCGTATAGAATGTGGAATGGATGAAGTTCGTGGCAAAGAAATCTAAGTATAACAGGGTAGATTACAAATGCTACAAGAAGCAAATCGCAAAACAGCATGATGATTAAAGGAGTGTAAACTCCTGTCTTAATTACAGAGACAAAATCAATTGTCCATTTGCATGATATGGCAATCATTCCTATAGAAAGAATTTCTGTAAAAAAACTCATGACAATGTAGCAAACTTTGCTTATTGAATCAAAAAGTGTGACAGCTTGTTTTGTGGCAATTTTATCGCTTGCAGCTCCAGCACCTGCTAGTCCTGCGAAAATAAAGCATGGTAACAAAAATGAACCATCTACAAGGGCAGAAAATCCGCTGTATGGAAATAGACGCAAGACTAAGTCTTTTATATCAATGGAAGGAATGTCGCTTACTTTTTCCACTGTGATTGGAATGCGTGGCAGTTTGATTATTATAGAAGAAAGAAGTCCAAGAATTACAAGCATAAGCGAAGATGCAATAATCACTCCTGCTGTCCACAATGCAGTTCTAACCATTATTTTTTCATCGCGTAATTTAAAAAATGCAGTTGCAATAGAAAAGAATAAAAGTGGCAGAAGAGTATATCTACCAAAACGAATTACAAAGTCAACAATGAAGTCAAGCACAGATTGCGCTTGTGCAGATTCAAATGGAATAACAATAGCCGCAACTATGCCTAGCGCAACACCAATTAAATATTTTAGCCAGTTTTTCATGGCGTTAAGTATATCAATTTAAGAAGTGTTTGCAAAGAGATTTTTGTATGGTATAATTTGCGCATGGAAAAAACAATTCTTGTTGCTGGAAAAGATATGCCAGATGGAAAAAAATTTGCGGACGGGCTTTCTTTTTCAAATAGAAATATTTTAATTACAGGTAATGACATTGATGTGCCTGAGCCTTCTGAAAACAAAGATGATGAAACTTCAGAGCAAATGAATGTTCTTAAAGGCGAAACGACTGCTGAATGGAACAGAGGCTCTTCTCTTTCTGCAAGAACGCTGATTCTTCAAACAGAAAACACTTATGAAAAAATGGATGAAGCTGTTCTTTTTTTTGATGAAGAATATTTTGCCTCTAAAGCTGATAAAATGGATGCGGCTGAATGTTCACGCACTTGCGATGATTTGATTTCTGGCTACATGTATTTGACTCTTGAAGTTTTGTCACGCTTTGAAAAGAAGAACTCAGGCGGTGCTCCTGGAAAATTAGTTTTTGTTTTGCAGGAAGGTCCGTGCATGGTTGATGCTCTTCGTTCACCAGTTTTGCGTAACGGTTCAAATTCTATTGCATCACCTTTAGTTGCGTCTGCGGCAGGAGCGTTCACTTCTTTTGCAGAAAATATAGCTGCGGTTTACGGCGACATGGAATATGTTAACATTATTCTTGTTCGTGGCGACAAAGGAATTGAAGCTGCAAAGACGGATGACTCACTTGCAAAATGGCTTGGAAGCTACCTTGATTCTGTTGATGAATTAAAACATAAGCTGACTGCAAAAAAATCAATTTCATGGGTAAAGCCTGGAACAAAGAGCGCTGGTGGATTTAGCTTATTTAAATAAAAAAAATATGAAAATCAAAAGAGGTTCGCTTTGAATTTACAATTTTTAATTGAGTGCGCTGTAAAAATATTTGCAAGTTTTTTATGCGGTTTTATTTTAGGCATTGAAAGAAAAAGCCGGCAGCAGGTTGTGGGAATGCGCACATTAATTTTAATTAGCGTTTCTTCAACAATACTAAGCATTCTTTCTATTTACATGGCACATATAACTGGTGTTCCAACGGGCGACCCTACAAGAATTGTCGCAGGCGTTGTAAGCGGCATTGGATTTTTAGGCGGCGGCGCAATTATGAAGCAGGGCATGAATATTAAAGGCCTTACTTCTGCTGCAATTATTTGGACTGCCTCTGCTCTTGGCCTTGTAATAGGAGCAGGACTTTATATTCAGGCAGGCATTTCGCTTGTGGTGTTTATGCTTTCACTTGTTGTGCTTGAAAAAGTAGAGGAAAGATGGTTCCCGGCTGAACAAAGCAAAACACTTCACTTGGTTTATGAAGAAGATTCACTTGATTTAGAAAAGATAAAATCAATAATCCAGTTGAACGGCATTTTTGTAAAAGATATTAACATAAGCAAAGTAATGAGCGTCAAGCAGACAATCTTGCGCTACACTGTAAAGACTCCGCGTGAAGTTGACTTTATGAAGCTTTCTGAAGATCTAAAAGCGGCCGGCGTTTTAAGCGAGTTTTCACTTACTGAATAAATTGATTCTCAATTGCGAATTTTAATAAAACTAAGATTTATAATTAATAAAGGTATGCCGTAGCTGGGGCTTTGGCATTATTTTATTTATTACAAATTTGCTATTATTAAACGAAATCATTGACAATCAATTTATAATCTGCATTTCATTGAAGTAAAAAACTTTTTAAGGTATAATATCCCGTTATGCTAAAAAGCGAGAATCCTTTAATAGTTCAATCAGACAGAACTCTTCTCTTAGACGTACATGCGCCACGTGCAAACGAATGCCGCAACGCCTTGATTCCATTTGCGGAACTTGAACGTTCACCGGAACATTTGCACACTTACCGCCTTACACCGCTTTCTTTGTGGAATGCAGCAAGCGCCGGTTTTACAAGCGCACAGGCTGTTAATGTTTTAAAAGATTTTTCACGCTATGAAGTTCCAGAGTCGGTTGAAGTTTGGATTCAAGAAACAGCTGACCGTTTTGGAAAGTTGCGCCTTGTTCCAGGCCCTGTCGCAGAAGACGGGCAGGAGTATTTGTATTTAGTTTGCACTTCCCCTTTTGTATACAAAGAAATAAACGCGAACCCTTTTGCAAAAAAATTCCTTATAACTTGCGACTACAAAGCACCAGAAAAAAATGAGGCTGTTCTTTCTGATAATGAAAAAAATTTCTGCTTCATGCTTAACTTAACAGACCGTGGAACTGTAAAGCAGGACTTGCTAAAAATAGGCTGGCCTGTAAAAGACGATGTTCCTTTAATTGACGGCGAGCATTTAGATATTTCATTAAGAGAAAAAACTTCTGACGGAAAAGATTTTGTAATTAGGAATTATCAAAAAGAAGCGGCGGAGGCTTTGGTTGGAGACAAAGGGCCAGGCTCTGGCTTTGGAACAATTGTGCTTCCTTGCGGGGCTGGCAAAACAATTGTCGGCATGAAGGTAATGTCACTTCTTCAAACTAACACATTGATTATCACAACAAATATTTCAGCAGTTCACCAGTGGATTGACGAGCTTGTGGACAAGACTTCACTTACAAGAGACGACATTGCCGAATACACTGGCGAGGAAAAAACAATAAAGCCTGTTACTGTTGCGACGTACCAAATACTAACATGGCGGCCTGATAAAGTTGGGCCTTACCCGCACTTTGCATTGTTTAGAAAAAGAAACTGGGGCTTAATAATTTACGATGAAGTCCACATGTTGCCTGCTCCTGTTTTTAGAGTTGCCGCAGAACTTCAGGCTGTTAGGCGTGTAGGTCTTACTGCGACTTTAGTAAGAGAAGACGGCTGTGAAGGCTATGTGTTTTCTTTGGTCGGCCCAAAAAGATATGATGTTCCGTGGAAGGAGCTGGAAAAAGTTGGCTGGATTGCAAAGGCAGAATGCATAGAAGTGCGCCTTGATTTAAATGAGGAACGTCAGCTTGAGTACGCGGTTGCGGGCGCGCGTGACAAGCACAGGATTGCAAGTGAAAATCCGCTTAAAGTGCAAGTTGTAAAAGAGCTTATAAAAAAATATCCAGAAGACAAGATACTTGTTATTGGACAGTATTTGACTCAGCTTGATGTTCTTGCAAAAGAGTTGGACGCCCCAATTTTAACAGGCAAAACTCCAAACGCAGAACGCGATGTAATTTACAATGACTTCCGCGCAGAAAAGATTCATGTTCTTGTTGTAAGCAAGGTGGCGAACTTTGCAATAGACTTGCCGGACGCAAGCATGGCAATTCAAGTAAGCGGCACTTTTGGATCAAGGCAGGAAGAAGCTCAGCGCTTAGGAAGAATATTGCGCCCTAAAGAAAGAACTTCAAGATTCTTCACACTCATTACAAGGAACACTGTTGAAGAAGATTTTGGAAGCAACAGGCAGAAGTTTCTTGCAGAGCAGGGCTACTCTTACAAAATAATTAGATACCAGAATGTAAAAGACTTTGACGTTTTAGATGAAGAAGAAAAACTTGAATGTGAAAAAGAAAAACTTGAGGGAGCGAAATGAAGTTAGATCCAAAAGTGCAAAGAATCATTGATTGGAGGGAAAGTTTTGCAACTCTTCCAGACAGCCATTTTTTCTCACTTATAAGAATGTACTTAGGTGAAATAAAAACTCCGTACAACAAACAGAAGCTCATTGAAACGCTTGGCGCTTTTATACGCAAAGAGGAAAATAAAAAAAATCTAGTGGCGCTTTTAAATGAAGAAGACATTATAATAATCAACGCCGTAAATTTTATTACAAATGCAACTCAAGACAAGCTTGCTTCTTTTTTTAGCGGCACATATTCTTACGCAACTTTATATGAAAAAGTTTTGAACTTGGAAGAACGTCTTATTCTTTATAGGCATGAAGACAAAAAATCTGACAAAACAATTATCAGTTTAAATCCTTTGCTTGAAGAAACTTTAGCACCGTACATTTCGTTTAACAAGATTCTTCCAAAGACAGTTTTTTCAGAAGAGTATGAGTCAATTCCATTTACAATCAATCCGCAATTCATAGCATCATTTATTTCTTTTGCATTGTCACATCATGACATGTGCAAGGGTGATGGCGCATTTAAAAAACGTGCGCTCACTGAGCTGGAGCAGGTTTATTCAAATTCAGAAATTAATGAAGAAATAGAAAATCGTATTCAACAGTTGTGCTCTGCTTTTTGCAATTTGAATTTATTCTACTTTGACGACGACGGCATTTCTGTTGATAAAAAAAGAGTGGAGCTTTTTGCATCCCTTAGTTCTTTGACACAATATGTTTATCTTAGTGTTGCAAGCTGCGGGCATTTTAGCAGAAGCTCTTTGCAACTTAATGCTCAGCTTTTGCTGAATCTTTTGTCTGCAATTCCTAAGGACGGCTTTACTAAAACAGGACTTGTTCGACTTGCGTTTTTGCTAAAAGAAAAAACTGGGCTTTTAGAAAATGACTTTTCTTCAAACGACAGGTTTGCGCAAATCTTAGAAAATAATTTATCAGAACATGAAGTAAGTGCTTCCTCTAGCTTAAACGACGGCGGTGTTTTTGAATGTTTAGTTGACGCTTGTATTACATTTGGAATTTTATTTACAGCGGGTGTAGATGTAAATGGCGATGATGTCTTTGCAGTTTCCCCGCTTATTGCAAAAAACAAATCTTCGATTGAGTCGCAAAAAGTTCTTAGCATAGACGCGGGCTTTTCTATTACAATTATGCCAGGTCTTTCTTTAGCAGAGCTTCTTCCCCTTACATATTTTATGGATTGCGTGCGCTACGACACAGCTGCTGTTTTTGAAATTAACAAGCGCTCTGTAATGCGCGCCTTTGACTCTAACTGCACTCCAAAAGAAATATTCTTTTTGCTTGAAAAATACAGCGCATACGAACTTTCTCAGAATTTAAAATTCAGCATTGAAGAGTGGTACCATTCATATTCTTCTGGCACTTTGTACAAAGGCTATGTTTTAAAAGTAAGCGAAGACAAATGCGTGCTTGTAGAAAAAAATCCAGTTCTTTCTCCTTACATAAAATTGAATCTTGCGCCTGGAATTTATTTACTTGATTTTGCAAATGACGAAGATGCTAAAAATTTAATTCAAAAAAGCGGCCTTGATTTTATTGGCAGCATAAAAACTGTGCAGCCTGAAAAAACAATTGTAGGACTTCCTGAGCTTACACTGAATAATTATTCAGTAAAAGAACAAGCCTCTGAAAAAGAACAGTCTTCGCTTTCTTCAGAAGATGAACGGCAGAAAATAATTTCTTCTTTGAGCAAACAGTTAAAAGAGTTGAATCTTACTGCGGAACAAGAAGAGGGCCTTGAAGAGAGAATAGAAAACAGAATAATTTTAAACCCAGAGCAGCTTCGTGGAACAAGCGTGCGCTTTGAAAAATTAGAAGCGACCGGCATGGACTACAACGGAAAGCTTCATGTAATAGACAGCGCAATGTCAAACAACTGCATGGTTGAAGTTGAAAGTGAAGAAAGCACTTTGCCCTTAGTTGGAACACCTCTCTCTTTAGAAAAACAGGAATCAAGTGCAATCTTAAAAATTCGTCTGGAGCCTGACCATACAGTAAAAGAAATCTCTGTTGGAACAGCGACGCGAATAAAAAAACTTCGCGGGCAAATCAAACATGTCAAATGAATAATAATTTTAATATGTAATGGATAATAGTTTAATAACTACAAAGTCGTAGTCGAGGTTCCGGCACGAAAAAAATCTGCACACACACAATAGCAGGTGCGTATTGTGTGCCCGAAGGGTAAGCGCGGTAACACTGCAACGAAGAAAATAATATTGCGTCTATGTTTATAAATGAAAGTGTCATTGCGAGGAACGAAGGGACGTGGCAATCTCTTATATAAATAAGCACTTTTATAAAACAGATTCCTCCACTTCGGTCGGAATGACAGAATTCACTGTATTTACAGACATATACATTAGATAAGTGACGCACGTTTGACTTTTTTATTTACACACTGTATATTTGCCATACGACTTTACTTGCGGTGAACTCACACTCGCAATTAATTTACCCACTACATCTTTATTTTTCTCATTAACTAGAGGAGGACGTAAAATGAATAAATACGTCAAAAGGTATCTTGTTGATGCATTGGGCGGAATGGCTTCCGGTCTTTTTTCAACACTTATTATTGGTTTAATCATCAAGCAGATTGGTGGCTTTTTTCCAACAGCAGAAACTTTGAACATTGTGGACGGTGTTGCACTTGCTTCACGCGGACATTGTGTTTTAGTTTACATTGGCCAGTTCTTAATTAAGATTGGGCAGTTGCTTACGGTCCTTACAGGAGCGGGCATTGCTGTAGGAACGGCACATGCTTTGGGCGCGCCTAAACTTGCAGTGTGCGGCTCTTTGGTAACTGGCACTGTTGGTGCGTACGCTGGAAAATTTATTGCATCTATTGCACAGAACCCTGCTTCTTTAATTGCGGCAAACGGCGTTGTAACTTTAGCCGGTCCTGGAGACCCGCTTTCTGCATTTGTAGCGGCGCTTGTTGGCGCGGAGCTTGGCCGTCTTATTTCTGGAAAAACAAAAGTTGATATTATAGTTGTCCCGGCTGTTACAATTCTTTCTGGATGTTTAACAGCAGTTATTTTTGGACCGCCTTTAGGGGTTGCGGCAAAGTCGCTTGGAGACGCTATTCAACTTGCAACAACACTTCACCCGTTCTGGATGGGAATTATAATAAGCGTTGTCATGGGAATAATTTTAACACTTCCAATTTCATCAGCGGCAATTGCAATTATGCTAGGGCTTGGTGGAATAGCGGGAGGTGCGGCAACGGCAGGTTGTTCTGCCCAGATGATTGGCTTTGCAGTAATAAGCTTTAAAGACAACGGCTTCAACGGATTTTTTGCGCAGGGAATTGGAACTTCAATGCTTCAAATGCCAAACATTGTTAAGAACTGGAAAATCTGGATTCCCGCAACATTGGCTTCTGCAGTCACCGGACCTATAGCAAGCTGTGTTTTTAAAATGCAAACACTTCCAGCAGGCGCCGGCATGGGCACAAGCGGCCTTGTAGGCCAGATAATGACATGGCAAGCAATGGC
>JBAXYY010000062.1:0-14676 GCA_041670585.1 Treponema sp.
ATTTAGCATGGGCGACTCTCTTACGCTTACAAACTTAACAATGGGCAGCAGCTATGAAATTGCGGTAAAAGATATTTCACTTGTATTTGACTGGGATTCAATAGTCTTTGACGCAAGCAGCGCAAGTGTTTCTGGCAGTGCGGACATGTCGTCATTTGACGTAAGCTCCATACTTTCAGCATTGCCGTTTTCTGATGATGATAAAAAGAAAGTGCAGATAAGTACATTGCCAGTTTATTTTTTTGCAGAAGGCGGAAGTGATGTAACAGATTTAATTGGAAATATTACTCCGCAAGGGGCAGTGGATTTACAATACAATAGTGAATCGCATTATCTTCTTGGAGGTGCATCTGGTAAAGCAGATTTAAGTCTTTCGTCTCCAATAACGTGGCCTGAAACTAGCGAAGCAATTTCTTGGGCGCAGTCAACTGATTCTTCTGGAAGTACTACAAAATATTTGTTAGGAGAAAACACGGCTTCTTTTTATACAGACTTAGCTGAAATAATAAATTCATCTCCAACAGGTATGAATTTATCATACGACATTTCTTTAGGTGGAACAGACGGCAGCACAACTATTTATTCTTCGCAAATAGATTCTCTTACAAATAGTTCCGCAGTAAATATCAGTATAAATATGGTGGCAATTATAAAACTTAAGCTAAATCTTACGGGTCAAATAAATCTTGATATAATGAATTACATAGATGACACTTGGTCAACAGATACAACAAAAGATTTGCTTGGTCGTGACAGCGCTTCTTCAACAGAACAATATGCAACATACGCAGATTCTTTTGATTATTTCAAAGTAAACTATGGAATAACAAATACGCTCTTATCTGATATTCCTCTTAGTCTTAAAATTTCAGCGGTTGATTCAAATAATGAAAGCATATTGAATAAAGATGTTTCCTTTAATAATGGAGAAAATTCTCTTTACCTAACAAAAGAAGATATAAAAAATGTGCTCACAAGCTATCCTTTCCATCCAACAGTAAATGCTGTTTTAGGAAAAAGTGATACATCAAGTACTAATCCTGTAGTAATTGCAATTAAGCGTTCTACGGATACAACGTCTTCAAAAATTGGGGCATCAATTTCTGTTTCAATTAAGATGGATGAAGACACTCCAATTACAGTATGGGGAGCAAAAGAATGAAAAAATTATTATCAATAATAACGGCTACTTTATTAACCTCAACATTATGTTTTGCAGAAATAGAGCATGACTATAGATTTTTTGAGTTAGGTTTTGATGCAACTGTAGCAGCAAGTGAAAACGCTTTATCAGTTCCAGAAATATTTACAAAAAATGTAGTTATAGATTTTAAAAAAATGTCAGACAGCATGGGCGATGAAGGCTTGATAGTAGATGCAGATGGAAATGGCAAGTTTTTTCTAAATACAAAATTTGGCAAGAATTTAAAATTAGGCTTGTTTTTTGACACAGATATTTCAGCACGCCTTGGTCTTTCAAAAGAAATTTTCACTTTCTTAGGCTATGGAAATGAGCTTGATGCTCCTATTGAAACAACTATAAATGCAAATGCACAAGCTTATGCACAGTTGGGCTTTTCTGTAAAATCAAAAATAAGCAACTTCACTTTTAAAGTAACACCTTCTTATTTTTTACCAGTTTTGTATTTTCCACAGCCAAAAGATGCCACTTGCACAGTTGAAACAAAGTCAGATGGAACTATTACTGCTGATGTAGATGCAACTGTAAATTTGTATTCTGTATTTGACTTAAGCACAGTTTTTGATTCAAGCCTAAATTTCTTAGGTGTTGATACTATAATGTCAACTATTACTTCAAGCGACTCAATAATGAAAATATTGCAACAGGGAGGCTTTGACTTAACTGCTACATTGGAATATCCAATATTTAGAACATTTGATGTTGGCATTTATACAAGAATTCCTATTGTGCCAGCAAAACTAAGTAATTCAGTTTCTGCTTCTGCTGCTTTTAGTGCGCAAGTTGATCCTATTCTTGATTCATACACAAGTACAGGTTCTCTTTCATATACAACAGAAGGTCCGACTTTTAGCGATGTTGTTTTTGGAACAGATATATATTCTGTTAATAGGCCATTGCGTTTTGGAATGGAAGGAGCTTGGCGGCCATTTGGTTCATGGTGCACTTTCTTCCCTTCAATTGGCTTTGCGGCGAACAATCCTTTTGGCGATGACTTTAGCTGGAAGACTAGTCTTTACCCTGAATACAGTTTAGCAGCTGACATTAGAATTGCTTATGTTTTGGGATTGAATTTATCGACAGCTTATAAGCAGCAAATATTTATTCAGAAGGTTGGAGTTATCTTTAACGCAAGAATATTTGAGCTAGACGTGAATGTTGCTTCATCAAGCCCTAACTTTACAAAAAGCTGGCTAGTTAGCGGACTACAGGCAAATGTCGGAGTTCGTGTAGGATTCTAAAACTTCAGAATAACTAAATAGAATTCAGTATTGTTAAAAAATATAGTCAATTCTATTCCCAAAAAAACATAAACACTGTACAATAGTTCCAATCAAATTCCCGATTCTTTGGGTTACGGTTGGAATTTTACGTTTAAAGGACGTGCTATGTATAAAATTTTAGAAAAGAAACAACTCTCAGAAAATGTATATTACATGAGAGTAGAAGCTCCGGAGATTGCAAAAAATCGTAAAGCCGGACAATTTGTGCTTGTTCAGTTGGACATTGATTTTGGTGAGCGTATTCCACTTACAATTGCAGATGCAAATGCAGAAGAAGGCTGGATTGCTCTTGTGTTCCAGGCAGTTGGCGCTACAACATACAAGCTTTCTTTGAAAAAAGCGGGCGAGTCTTTAGGCGCAGTTTTGGGGCCTTTAGGAAATCCTTCTGAAATTAAAAAATACGATGCGCCTGTAGTAGTAGTAGGCGGCGGCTTTGGTGTTGCACCTTGCTATCCAATTGTGCAGGCTCTTAAAAAAGCTGGCAACAAAGTTATTATGATTATTGCCGCAAGAAATAAGGACCTTCTTATTTTTGTTGATGAAATGAAGGCTACAGCTGATGAAGTTATAATTATGACAGATGACGGTTCTGCTGGACAAAAGGGCGTTGCTACAATCCCTCTAGAAGAACTTTGCAAATCTCAGACACCACCTGCAGAAGTAATTGCTATTGGACCTCCAATAATGATGAAGTTTGCATGTGCTACAACAGCTAAATACAATGTAAAGACAACAGTTTCTTTGAACACAATAATGATTGACGGAACTGGTATGTGCGGCGGTTGTCGTGTAAGTGTTGGCGGCAAGACAAAGTTTGTTTGTGTAGACGGCCCAGATTTTGACGGGCATGAAGTTGACTGGAACAACATGATGACTCGTATGAAGTCATTTAAGCCACAGGAAGCAGAAGCTTTCCACAAATGCAATCTTCAAGCACAGGGCGATGCCTTGGCAGCAAAGAAATAAAAGGAAAATAAAATGGAAGAACATATAAGAGCCGAAAAACTTGCCGAAGAAGGCAGAAAAGATTATAAAGAGCTTCAGGCTAAACTTAAAAAAGGTCCGCTTACTGTAGCAGACAGAATGGCAATTCCACAGCAGATAATGCCAACAGGTGAGCCAAAAGTTCGTGCCCGCCAGATGACAGAAGTTGCCCTTGGATTTACAAAAGAGCAGGCTATTGTAGAAGCAAACCGTTGCTTGAACTGCAAGAACATGCCTTGTGTGAACGGCTGCCCTGTTAACGTGCATATTCCACAGTTTATTGCTGAAGTTGCAAAAGGCGAATTTAAAGCCGCTGTTGATATTATTAAACAGACAAACCTCTTGCCTGCAATTTGCGGACGTGTTTGCCCACAGGAAAAGCAGTGCCAGGGACAGTGCACAGTTGGAAAAGCAAATAAATCTGCTGAAAAAGCTGTAAGCATTGGCCGTCTTGAGCGTTTTGTTGCTGACTATGAAAGAAACAATAATCTTGAGACAGTCGCAAAAGTTGCATCCCCTACAGGCAAAAAAGTTGCAGTTATTGGCTCAGGACCTTCTGGCCTAACAGTTGCTGCAGACTGCTGCCGTGCTGGGCATGATGTAACAGTATTTGAAGCATTCCACAAAGCAGGCGGTGTAATGGTTTACGGTATTCCTGAATTCCGTTTGCCAAAATCTATTGTTGCTAACGAAGTAGAAAACCTTAAGAAAATGGGCGTTAAGTTTGAGACAAACTTCCTTGTTGGAAGAACTTCAACATTGAATCAGATTCTTACAGAAAAAGGATTTGACGCGGCATTTATAGGAACAGGCGCTGGCCTTCCAAAGTTCTTAGGCATTCCTGGAGAAAACTTGATTGGCGTATTCAGTGCCAATGAATATCTTACACGTGCCAACTTGATGAAAGCCTACATGACAGAAAAAGCAGACACACCTTACTACGAAGCAAAAACTGTATGTGTAACAGGCGGCGGAAACGTTGCAATGGACTCTGCCCGTATGGCATTACGCTTGGGCGCAGAAAAAGTGTACATAGTTTACCGCAGAACACGCAATGAACTTCCAGCTCGTAAAGAGGAAGTTGCACACGCAGAAGAAGAGGGCGTAGAGTTCCGCTTCTTGGAAAATCCAATAGAAGTTTTGGGCGATGAAAACGGCAAAATCAGCGGTATAAAAGTTCTAAGCTATGAGCTTGGTGAACCAGACGCTTCTGGCAGAAGAAGCCCAGTTGCAATTGCAGGCAGTGAGCATGAAATAAAATGCGACGCTCTGATTGTGGCTCTTGGCAACTCAAGCAACCCTCTTATTGCAAAGACAACACCAGAAATCAAAGTTGATCCAAAGGGGCACATTGTTGTAGATGAAAAACAAGAAACAAGCATGTGCAAAGTTTGGGCCGGCGGAGACATAGTTCTTGGAGCAGCCACTGTAATACTCGCTATGGGCGAAGGCAGAAAAGCAGCCGCAAGCATTAACGAATATCTTGCAAAGTAAATGAATATTAAACTTTGGCTAACTCCGAATCAGATTCGGAATTAGTCGCAGTAAGAGGCACGTTATACAGAAAAGTGTAGCGTGCCTTTTTATTTGTAGTTCATGTCATTCCGGCCAAAGTGTAGGAATCACATTTGTATAAATCAGATAATCTATAATTTAGTGTAGTGTGTTTCAATTGCCTTTATCAGAAAAAAACGGTATATTTACACCACGATGTTAGAGTTAAGCGTAAATACCCGATCAGCTGCGGCAATTACAGCGGCATTTAAAAAGATTAGGGAAATGGTAAAAACAGGCGCTGTTCCAAATACAACTCCTGTCCATCTCACACTAGAGCCTGGAACTTACACAGAAATAATCAGCTACAATTTATCAAATCCGCTTATTATGGAAAGTGTGCCGGGAACTAAGGCAGAAGATTGTGTTGTACAAGCAGAAAATTGTGAGTCTTTTCATAAAGGCGCTGAAAACAGGTCAGTTTTTGTTTTAGGGCCTAATGTAAAAAATGTTACACTAAAAAATTTTACAGTAATCAATACACATAAAAAATCAATTGAAGAAGGAAGCACTTTAGGCGATTCAGCAGAAGCTTTCTTTTGGAACAACCGCAACGGCACTCTTTTAGCAGAAGGAATGCGCTTTGAAGGCAGGCAGAACACTTTGCGCACCCACGGCTGCAGTTGGTTTTTAAAGTGCAAAATTTCAGGCGATGTAGATTACATTTGTGGCGACCCAGACACAGCTTTGTTTGAAGAATGTGAAATCAATTCAATAGAAGACAACCGTGGTGATTTTAACTCTTACGCAGTTAGAAGCACAGCTATGGCAAAAAAGAGCGGCTTTGTTTTTGACAGGTGCAGATTCACTTGCGACAAACACAAAAAGTCTTCTGTTTATATAGCAAGAACTGCTGGCAAGGGAAGTGCAGACTCATTGACTAATTGGGACAGCGTTGCGCTAATTAACTGCATGGTAAGCTCAGAATTTAATTCAGAATATTTTTGGGACGACGATCATAACTTGGATGTTTATCCGCGTGGAAATCCTAAGAACGGCTGGCGTGAATACAACACAAAATCAGTTACAAAAGGAAAAGCGGAAGAAGCAGACACTTCAACAAGAAATATTAAATCTTACTGCATGACAGAAGATGAATATTTTGCAAGCTATGCAAGCCGTTATTTAATTTTACACGACACACCTTTTGCAGAAGTGCAAGACTGATTTTTTTAATAGGTAAATTTCAGTAAAGAATAATTTTCTCTTTTTTATTATAATAGTAACGCATTTTGTCATTCGACCGAAGTGGAGGAATCTCTTTATTTTAAAATATCTATTGGTTAAAGAGATTGACGCGTCACTTTGTTCCTCGCAATGACACTATTTGGAGGATTATATGAAAGTTGTAACTTTTGGTGAAATTATGCTTCGGTTGGAGCCAGCAGGTTATTTTAGATTTGTGCAAGTTGATAATATGACTGCGACATTTGGCGGCGGTGAAGCAAACGTTGCTGTTTCTTGTGCAAATTACGGTCTTGAATCTTACTACATTACTAAACTTCCTAAACATGAAATTGGGCAGGCTGCAATTAACAGCCTTAGAAAATATGGCGTTCATACAGAAGAAATTGTCCGTGGTGGCGACAGGGTTGGCATTTACTACAACGAGCGCGGGGCAAGTCAGCGTGGCTCTAAATGTATTTACGACAGGGCGCATTCTTCAATTGCAGAAGCAAAACCTTCTGACTTTGACTGGAAGAATATTTTTAAAGGAGCGTCATGGTTCCACTTAACAGGAATTACACCGGCTCTTGGTGGCAACCTTCCAGACATTTGTGTGGAAGCGTGCAAGGCTGCTAAAGAAGCGGGCGCTACAGTAAGCTGCGATTTGAATTATCGTGGCAAGCTTTGGACTAGGGAGCAGGCGCGTGAAGTTATGACAAAAATCTGCAAGTACGTTGACGTTTGTATTTCTAACGAAGAAGACGCAAAAGATGTGTTTGGCATTGAAGCAGAAAACACTGACATTAACAGTGGCAAACTCAACAAAGACGGATACAAGTCTGTAGCAAAACAGCTTGCTGAAAAGTTCGGCTTTAAAAAAGTCGCGATCACTTTAAGAACTTCAATAAATGCTAACCAGAACAATTGGGCGGCATTGCTTTATGACGGCAAAGATTATTGCTTTAGCAAAGAATATCAAATGATGATTGTAGACAGGGTTGGCGGCGGCGACAGTTTTGGTGGCGGTCTAATTTACGCTTTGTTAAACAACAAGACAACACAGCAGTCAGTTGATTTTGCGGTTGCGGCAAGTTGCTTGAAGCATACAATTGAAGGCGACTACAACATGGTTTCTGTTGATGAAGTTGAAAAGCTTTCAGGCGGAAACGGCAGCGGGCGTATACAAAGATAAATATCATTCCGACCACTCTGTAATTCCGACTGATCATTCTGTCATTCCGACCGGAGTGGAGGAATCTGTTCATTAAGAGATTGCCACGTCGCTTCGTTCCTCGCAATGACATCTTTACTAGTTATCAACACCTAAACCGAACAAGGCGAAGTCTCCTTTAAGAGGGTCGTCTGGCCAAATTGATTTCATTTCTTCTGTAAGAAGTGTTGCCATTTTTATAGTAGCGGCGGGAATTTTTCCAGAAGCTGTTTTTGGCAGCAATCCAAACTTTACCGCCTCTTGCAGAACATGAACATCTAGCGGCATAAGCAAATCTTTTTTGTTGTACCAAGTCCATAAACCTAAATCTATAGAAGTGCCGCAGTCTTTACTTCCACGAACCATCCAGCGCAAGAAAAGTTGAACTCTTTTACAAGCGGAATTTTCTGTCTGAGGAATTAAATTGCCACAGTCTGCGCCTTTGAATTCAGCGCAAATTATTTTATAAAGAGGAATTGCTTTATTTTGTTCATATTGATTTTTAAAATAAGTGCCAAGCGTTTTGTTTGAAGAAAGTATTTGTTTTAGCTTGTCAAAAAAGTTAATCATATTTTTATTTGAAAAAACTCTGTAGAAATATTTATTATCATTAGGGAAAAAACTTTTGTATCCAGAGTTTAGAATCCATTTTGTTGGCGACGGATTTGCTTCTTTTAAAATAGAATCAACATGTAAAATTATTTGCTTCCGTTTTCCAAAAGCTAAAGATGATGCAATAAATGCTACAACTTCTTTGTCTACTAAAGAAAAACTTCTGTGCATAAACTGGCACGGGTCGTCGTCTGGAAAAGTTGCACATTCATATTTATTGGCAAGTGCTATTAGTTTTGATTTTAGTTCTGGTGAGAGTTGCGGTACTGCTTTTGAGGAATCTGTTTTCATAGTGAATCCTTATTTTTATTTAAAATTATGTTTTGTGATATTCCATTTGTTGAATGCAGTATAGTTTGTGCTTCATTTTTACAAGAAGAATCTACAGTATTCTTCAAGAAACAAATTGCCTTTGCAATTCGGGTTGGAATTTCGGTGAAGTGACCGCCGTTGTTGTATTCAAAAAATATTTTTGCTAAGGGAAATTGATGCCTTAAAAGTTCAATTGTTTTTAAGGTGCATGTTTCTACCTGGGACATTAAAGGGTGGCGGCTGCTCTTTTCTGCGCTGCCTAGTGAGAGATAAATGTTTAACTTACGGTCGGTAGGCATAGGATGGGCTGATTTGGTAGCAAAAGAATATTTTAGTTCAGAAGAATAATGTTCGTTAGTTAAAGGAATATTTGTGTTTTTGTAAACATATGAATCTTCCTCTTTAGAAAACGAATGGTCGTTAGTTAATGGAAATTGCTGAGTGAATGATGAATTATTAATTTGCTTATTGCTTGTATTATCAGAAGATACGAACTTACTAACGTTAGTTAGTTGATTTTTTTTTGATATACTACCGTTAGTTAGTTTGTTTGAAGTTGACATACAGTCGTTAGTTGGACAAAGAGTTTTGGTTTTGCCGTTAAACTTACGTCCGTTAGTTAATTGATTTTGTTGACTTGAGTTTTGACTTTCAGTGTAAGAAATCCAATCCTTGTACCAAAGGCTGCCAGAACAGCTTGCGAAGTTGTTTGCAAAATGTGTTGTGTACAAAGCGTATAATGTTGTAAGTCCTGCAAGTGAATAGCCAATAAGCGATGTGTTATTTGCATCTGCTAACGTTCGGTAGTTATTATCTATGTAAGGTTTTATTTTTGTTGCTAAAAGTTTTAGAAAAGTTGAAGCGCCACCGGTGAACGCAGGGCTTTTTTTGTTCAGCGGCTCGGCTTTCCATGGAGTGAAGTCGCTTTCCCAGTTTTGTGTTTCTATGCCTAAGAGAAGGAAGGTGGTTGTAGATAAAACAGATTCCTTTACTTCGGTCGGAATGACTGAGCGCTCTGTTGGAGTGACAGGTTGTGCTGTCGGAATGACAGGTTGTTGTATTGAGGTGACAGACGCTGTGGTCGGAATGGCAGGGGGCTCTGTTGGAGTGACAGATGATATGGCTGAAATGACAGGGGCAATGTTGCTTTCTCCTAGAAGATAAATTACTGGGTAACAAGTGTTGCTTGAGTCATAATCTTTTGGAAGATAAAATGAGCATTGATAATTTTCTAATGTGAGAGGAATTATTTTTCCACTAATTTGTTCATTCATTTTCTTCGTCCAAGCGTTCTAGGTTTGTTACAAACTGTATGCTTCTTTCTGTTGCAATCTGGTCAAATTTTATTGTGTAGCAGTAGGCTGTCATGTTTACAAATTTTATTGTGCCTTTTCCAAACACAGCGTGTTTTACTCTGTCGCCTACATGAAGAATGCTTCTTATTGCGTCAAGACGTTCTTCGTCGTAAGTGATAATTTTTTTTGTTTCATAGTAAAGCGATTCGTCTAAAGGTTTTACATAGTCTAAATTTTCTTTGCCTATGTCAAAAATAAATCTGCTTGGATATTTAAAGATGCCGTCGTTTGCTTTTCCTTCTGCGTCGCTTAGAAATAATTTTTTTTCTGCACGCGTTAGGGCAACGTATGCTATTCGGCGTTCTTCTTCCATGTCATCTGGTGTTTGAATTTTTCTGCTTGGAAAAACACCTTCGTTCATTCCACAAACAAAAACGTATGGAAATTCCATTCCCTTTGCGGCATGTATTGTTAAAAGTTTTACTGTTGCTTTTTCGCTTTCTCTGTCTAAGTCTGTGAAGAGTGCAACGTGTGTTAAAAAATCTTCAAGTGTTGCATCATCGTCTAAGCCGGCGGTGCAAACTGCTCTTTTAAATTCAGCGGCATTGTCCAGCCTGTCCTGGTCAGACTCTAGTCTTAAAAAAGATTCGTACCCTGAGCGGTCCATTATTTCTTGCAAGATGTCACCAAGTGTCGCTTTTTTGTGAAGTGTTGGAATGCCTTTGCTTTTATTTTCTGTAGGCTCGTCTTGAACAATTTTCTTTACTGATTCAATTGCATCAACATATTCAGAGGCTTTTGTGCCAGCGAATATTTTATTTGAAATGTTTTGCTTTAACGCTTGGTAGCAAGAGACGTTGTGCTCTTCTGCAAAGTCCCTGATGAATTTTATTTTAGTCTTGCCAATTTTTCTTGAGGGCATGTTAATTGTTCGTAAAAATGCTGTGTCGTCAGAAGATGTAAGCATTCTTAGATAGCAAATTATATCTTTGATTTCACGGCGGCCGTAGAATTCTACACCTGATAAAATATTATATGGCAGATCATTTTTTATAAAACATTCTTCAAGCGGGCGAGTTAAGTAATGCGCTCTGTACAAAATTGCGATGTCATTTAAAGATGCGTTGTTGTTTTTAATAAGTTTTTTTATTTCCTTGTAAATCCAAGTGGCTTCTTTTGCGTCATCTGGTGCATGATAGTAAAGTGGCTTTTCTCCAGATAAGTTTACTGCAACTAAGTCTTTAGGGTAACGAACTTTATTTTTTTCAATTAGTGTGTTGCTTGCTTTTATAATTTCTGGAGTGCTGCGGTAGTTGTCTTTTAGAACAATTGTTTTTGCGTCTGGATATTTTTTATCAAAGTCTAGGAACATTTGAACATGGCTTCCACGCCAAGAGTAAATTGTTTGGTCGCTGTCGCCTACTATGAATAAGTTTTTGTGTTTTGCGCTTAAGATTTGCGCTATCTTATACTGCTTGCCGCTTACGTCCTGGAACTCATCTACCAACACATATTGCATTCTGTCTTGCCATTTTTCTCTTACGTCTTTAAAACGCTCTAGAATGTATGTGGCAAAATTTATTAAGTCGTTGAAGTCTACGCCAAAGCATTTTTTTTGCTCGTATATAAATCGCAGGAAAATTTCTGTATTGCGTTCAAGGCCGGGCACCATGAATTTTGCTTTTAACTCTTCGTTGTTCAAGCGGTAGATGTCGTCTATGTAAGTGTCTGCTGAAAGTTTTTTTGCTTCTAGCACTTCATCAATTTTATTTTGAATTGTTGTTTCGCGTAATGTTAAGTGCATGTCGCTGAATATTCTAAGTAAAATTTCGCGCCAGTCTTCTTTGTCTAAGATGATGAAATTTTTTGGATAGTTTAAAACATTTATGTCTTCGTGTAGTAGCAAAGTGCAAAAGGCGTGGAAAGTGCAGATGTAGCCTAAGTCCATGTCGCCTAGTTCTTTGCGGATTCTAAACTTCATTTCATTTGCGGCTCTGTTTGTAAAAGTTAGGCATAGAATGTTCTTTGGAGAAATGCCTAAGTCTTTAACCAAGTAACAGTAGCGGCTTGTTAATGATTTTGTTTTTCCAGTGCCGGCTCCTGCAATTACACGGACATGACCTTCTGTTGTGTGCACAGATTCAAGTTGCTCTTTGTTTAAGTTTTTTAGAAAATCTTCCATGTAGTTTTGTGGCTCCGTTAGGTTTGTTAGTTGAGCATGTCGAAACGAACATTTTTCCCTTCGACATGCTCAGGGACCGAGCTAGTTATTTGAGAGTGGTTGTACTTTTGGTTTGCATACATCTACCCATTCTACAAAGCGGCTGTATTTTTCTAAGTCTGGAAGTGTAAGCTCTATGCAGCTGTTGCTTGAACCGGCGGCAGGGAACACTGACTGGAAGCGCTTCATGCTTATGTCCAAATATGTTTTAACTGTGTCTGGTACTGCAAAAGGGCAGACTCCACCAGGCGCGTGTCCTACATATTTTGTTAGCTCTTCTGCTGTTAGCATTGTGACTTTTTCATGGAAGTAAGATTTGAATTTTGAATTATCAATTTTCATATCTCCGGCGGTCACAATCAAAACAGCGTTGCCGTTTACCATGAAGCTCATTGTTTTTGCAATGCGGCATGGCTCTGTGTGAAGTGCCGCTGCTGCAAGTTCAACTGTGGCGCTTGATTCGCCAAGCTCTAAAATTTTATCCTGCATGTTGTACTGTGCAAAGAATGCTTTTACTTTTTCTACAGACATATTCCCCTCTAAATATGTTAGCATTGTAGCATATTATTTCTTTGTAATAAACCACATCATAAGCGGTGTTGAAGGAAAAAACAGTTTGCAGAACAAGTACCATGCGTTGTAAAAATAAGTTGCGTCTTGGTTTGCATGGAAAACAAAAGTTGCGAATAATGAAAGGAAAAGTGCAAGTGTCATTGGAATGGCAAGTGAAGTTACTGTTCGGAATGCAGTCTTTAAAATTGTGCGGAAGTCTGGCTTTTCTACTGAATGTTTTTTGTTGGTTGGAAGTTGTGGCTTTGAAGAAGAATAAAATTTTAATGGAGTGTAGCTTGTGCTGTTTGTCTTTGCGTTTGCTTTTTCTGTTACTGTCATAGAAATACCTCTTTTGTATTTGATATGTACAGTATATAACAGCAAGAGGGACATAAAATGTCCCTGTTAAAAAATATTTATAATTTTAAATGCAAATCTCTGTCAAAGCATAAGGCGTAGTCTGTGCGGCCATTGACTGGAAAATTATTTTTCCAACTTGTGGTGTCATCAACTCCCCAAAGAATAACTTTTTGAAGTTTGCCAGCGTCCATTTCACTTTTAAAAAGTGTAAATAACTCTTTATAACGTATAGCTTGAAGTTCAAGCAGAACAGGAAGCTTTTCTTTTGGAATAGTAAGAGTTTTGTCTTCCCATTCAAATAAGCTCATGTCCATTTCTGTTATATAGACTTTTATATTTAGAGCTGCAAATTCTTCTATAGTTTCTTTTATTACTTGAAGTGACGGGTTGCATAAAGAAATGTGCATTTGAATTCCAACGCCATCAATTGGCACATTTTTATTTTTTATATCTTTTATTAGATTTATCATAGCGGCTCTTTTTTCTTTTACAGATTCAAGATTGTAGTCGTTAATAATTAGAGTTGCATTTGGATCTGCTTCGTGCGCCCAAGTAAATGCTAAGTCAATATATTCAGGGCCGATTATTTGGTACCATAAAGAATGCTCGCTTCCATTTCTAAGATTGAATGTAGTGTCTGAGATACATTCATTTACAACATCGTAGCTTTCAATGCTTTTGTCCTTGTTGTGGCTTACAACTGTTTGAATAAAGTTTTTTAGATTTGATTTTGCTTCTTCTTTTGTAGCAATTTTGCCGTCTTTGCCTATGAACATCCATGAAGGAGTCTGGTTGTGCCAGCAAAGAGTGTGCCATCTTATGTCCATATTGTTTTTATGTGCGAACTCTATCATTTGGTCAGTCAAAGAAAAGATGAATTTTCCAGGCTCTGGCTCAATGAACATTGGCTTCATAATATTTTCTGCGACTATTGAAGTGAACTGATTTTTTAAAAGCCGACTGTGCGGATCTTTATCAGAAAGGAAGATTGGCTTTACTGCCGCTCCTACAGGCAGAAGTTTTTTCAAACTGTAAATTTGGCTCACTTGTTTTCTCCAACCAATGCCCAGAAGCAAGGCTTAGGTTCAAAATTTCTGTTGAACAAAAGCGCGTAGTCTGTTCTGCCGCGGACAGGGAAATTGTTCTTCCAACTCATGCCGTCGTCAATTCCCCAAAATACTACTGAAGTAAGATTTCCTTTTTTTGCTTCATCATCATATACATTGAAAATTTCTTTTGTGCGTTTTGCCTGTGTTTGCAAAGCTTTTTCCAATTTGTTTTTATCTATAGAAGTTGATTTGTCATTCCAACCATAAACACTCATGTCCATTTCTGTTACTAGAACTTTAACTTCTAGCTCAGAAAAATATTCAATTGTCTTTTTTATTTCAGCGGCGCTTGGAGAAGTTATATCAATGTGCATTTGCAAGCCTATGCCATCAACTGGAACGCCTCTTTCTTTCATGCCTTTTACTAGTTTGTACATTGCTTCTCTTTTTTTAGGATTCGATTCTAGACTGTAGTCGTTTATAACTAGAAAAGCGTCAGGGTCAGCTTGGTGCGCCCAAGTGAATGCAAGATCAACATATTCAGGCCCAATGATTTCGTACCATTTAGAGCCTTCGCTTCCGTTACGCAAGTTGCCTGTGCTGTCTGAAATACATTCGTTTACAACGTCGTAGCTGTGAATGTTTTTGCCTTTGTTGTGCTCCATTACTGTAAAAATAAATGTCTTTAGATTTACCATTGCCTCTTCTTTAGAAGCCTTGCCGCCGTTTTTAGAAGTGAACATCCAGTTAGGCGTTTGACTGTGCCAGCAAAGTGTGTGCCATCTTGCTTGAAGATTATTGTTGTTTGCAAAGTCGATTATTTTATCAGTGTCAGAAAAATTAAATTTGCCACGCAACGGTTCAACATACTGTGGC
>JBAXYY010000063.1:0-14662 GCA_041670585.1 Treponema sp.
AGCCATACATTGGAGAAAATGTCGCGTACACATACACTTTGGACAACGGAGTGGCTTTTGGCGGCGGCGTTAGGGTGATTGAAAACTTCTGGCATAATGGAAGCGAGTCTATAATCTACACAGCGCCTTACGCTGAATTTGGCTACAAATGGTACTTCTTGGACTTGGGCGCACTTTTGGCAAATGAGTATGAGCATTACGCAATGTTCTACGGAAGAACGGGCTTTAACTTTGGTGGATGGAGCGTTGGCAAAACAAAAATCTCTGTCTTAACTGCATTGGAAGTTTCTCCAACACTTTTCTATGCAGAGGCAGAGTCGGACGGCACAACAGAAGGGCAGGCAGAGGCCGCAATTGGAAGTGCGCTTGTTACGGCTTTTGGCTCTGTTTTTAATATGTTAAAGCTTTGCGTTGGAGTTACGTGCTATCTTCCTATATAATAAGAAAATATAACTGAATTAACGTACTGAAAAAAAAATCAATAAAATCACAACAGGGACAGTCTATGTCCCTCATAAAGTGTTATATTATAATCACAATATAGCTTTTTAAGAGCTTCTGCCCACAAATAGGCTTTTTTTGTGGAAGATGCTTTTATTCAGCCATATTAACCTCCATAGTATAGGGCAGGCATCAGTTCCCCGTTTATAGTGTATGCTGTAAACATGATGCCCGCCCTTTTTTAGTTTAGCAATAAAATCTTTAACTTTTGTATTGAAAATGTTGACGTTTACCGCATTCATTTATTATCTTTCTATATAACAATAATTATTTATAGGATATAGCAATGTCTGAAAACAACGAAGAAAAAAAAGAGCAAAAGGCGGAAGACAAAACAGCGGCTCAGAAAAATGAAGCTGAATCAACTGCAAAAGAAAATCAGTCTTCTGAAAAGAAAGCGGACTCTGAAAAAAAGCCCGAACCTGCAGCTCCAAAAACAGATTTAGAATTAGCTAACGATAAAATAGCGGACCTTGAAAAACAAGTTGCGGACTTAACAAAAGACCGTGACTCGTACAAGGACCAGTTCTTGCGCCGTGTTGCGGATTTTGACAACTACAGAAAGCGCATGATTCAGGAAAAACAGGATGCCTTTGACTACGCCAACACAAACCTTTTAAAAGATTTGCTAGACAGCTTAGACAATTTTGACCGCACAGTAGAAGCGGCTAAGACTGCGACAGATGCAAAGTCAGTTGCGGACGGCATTTCTATTATAAACAAAAGCTTAGTAAGCATGTTAGAAAACAAGTACAACTTGGTGGCTTACGGAAAAGCTGGTGAGGAATTCAATCCTGACGAGCACGAGGCAATAAGTTCTGTTAAAGGAAGTGTTGCCGAACCTGTTTTAAAAGAAGTATATTTGAAAGGATACAAGCTTAAAGACCGTGTTATTCGCCACGCAAAAGTAATGGTTACAATGCCGGACGGAACGGTTAAGGCTGAAGATAAAAAGGAACCTGAGTCTAAAGCGGACGGAAAGTCAGACAAAGATTCTGAAAAGAAGTGAATTAGCGACTGTGATTTCAAGAAAGAATTTGGATGGAATTTTAGCTTGAGACTGCAGCCTTTTACAAAAATTGCGCTTTGAAAAATGAGGCGCTTATATTAGAAAAGGCTTTTAAAGGTTTTAGAGGAGTATATATTATGGGAAAAATTATTGGTATTGACCTTGGAACAACAAACTCTTGTGTAGCCGTAATGGAAAACGGCGAACCTGTTGTTATCCAAAATTCAGAAGGCGGAAGAACAACCCCTTCAATCGTTGGTTTTACAGCTAAAGGTGAACGTATTGTAGGTCTTCCTGCAAAGAACCAGATGGTCACAAACCCAACAAACACAGTTTATTCAATCAAACGTTTTATCGGTCATCGTTACGGCGAGCTTGCCGGTGAAGCAAAGCTTGTTCCGTTTACAGTAAAAGACCATGGTGAAGATGTACGTGTTGAAGTAACAGACAATGGCTCTAAAAAAGAATTCAGCCCGCAGGAAATTTCAGCATTCATTCTTCAGAAGATGAAGAAGACAGCAGAGGATTATCTTGGCGAAACAGTTACAGACGCAGTAATCACAGTTCCTGCTTACTTTAACGATGCGCAGCGTCAGGCAACAAAGGATGCAGGTAAAATTGCAGGCCTTGATGTAAAGAGAATTATTAACGAACCAACAGCAGCTGCTTTGGCATTTGGCTTTAACAAAGACAGCAAGGCAGAAAAAACAATCGCTGTATACGACTTGGGCGGCGGTACATTTGATATTTCCATTCTTGAGCTTGGTGACGGCGTGTTTGAAGTAAAAGCTACAAACGGCAACACTCACTTAGGCGGAGATGACTGGGACCGTCGTGTCGTGAACTGGCTTATTGACGGATTCAAGGCAGACACAGGCATTGACTTGTCAAAAGACAGCATGGCTTTGCAGAGACTTCGTGAGGCTGCGGAAAACGCAAAGATTTCTTTGTCCAACCAGACATCAGCGGAAATCAACTTGCCTTTCATCACAGCTGATTCTACAGGCCCTAAACACTTGCAGAAGACACTTACACGCGCACAGTTTGAGCAGATGACAGAAGACTTGTTTGAAGCAACACGCGACCCGTGCCAGAAGGCTATGAAGGACGCAGGCATTGCGGCAGACAAGATTGACGAGATTCTTCTTGTTGGCGGTTCAAGCCGTATGCCTAAAGTACAGGAAATTGTAAAGAGCATATTCGGAAAGGAAGGCAGCCGTGCTGTTAACCCAGATGAAGCTGTAGCAATTGGTGCAGCAATTCAGGGCGGTGTTCTTGCTGGCGATGTTAAAGATGTTCTTTTGCTTGATGTTACACCGCTTTCACTTGGTATTGAAACAATGGGCGGAGTATTCACAAGACTTATCAACCGCAACACAACTATACCTACAAAGAAGAGCCAAATCTTCTCAACAGCGGCAGACGGTCAGACAGCAGTAAGCATTCATGTGCTTCAGGGCGAACGTGAAATGGCAGACCAGAACCGCACACTTGGTCGTTTTGACTTGGTGGGCATTCCAGCGGCTCCACGTGGCGTTCCACAGATTGAAGTAACATTTGATATTGATGCTAACGGCATTGTGCACGTATCTGCAAAGGATATGGGCACTGGCAAAGAGCAGCACATTCAGATTCAAAGCTCATCTGGACTTAGCGAAGATGAAATCAACCGCATGGTAAAAGATGCAGAGGCAAACGCAGAGTCAGATAAGCAGAAACGTGAAGGAATTGATGCACGCAACGAAGCAGACAGCTTGGTTTATTCAACAGAGAAAACTTTGAAGGACTTAGGCGACAAGGTTTCTAAGGGCGACAAAGAGAACATTCAGAAAGCAACAGACGCTTTGAAGGAAGCTCTTAAAGGCGACAATGTTGAAGACATCAAGAAGAAGACTGAAGAATTAAAACAGGCTTCATACAAGATTGCAGAGGAAGTGTACAAGGCACAGGCGGCACAGCAGCAGGCACAGGGTGGCGCAAACGCAGGCCCTGACGCTGGAGCTGGAAATGCAGATGCCGGCGACTCCAAAGCAAAATCATCTGGCTTTGACAAAGGCAAGGCTGATGACGCAGAGTACGAAGTGCATGATGATAAAAAATAATCAGTAAAATAATCATACTGTAAAGTAACCTCTGTCATTGCGGCGGAGGTTATTTTTATGGTAAACTGCTTTACTTTTAATCCACAAAAAGAGTTGCAAGTGGATGAAAATACTTAGGATAAAAAAATGGCAAAACGCGATTATTATGAAGTTTTAGGCTTAGACAAAAGCGCAGATAAAGAAACAATAAAAAAAGCTTACCGCAAGTTAGCAATAAAATACCACCCTGACAGAAATCCCGGCAATAAAGAAGCAGAAGAGAAGTTCAAGGAAGCAACAGAAGCTTACGAAGTCTTGAGCGATGAAAAGAAACGGCCAATTTACGACCAGTATGGCTTTGCGGGCCTTGACGGAATGGGCGCTGGCGGAGATGCAGGCGGGTACAGCCATGCCTTCCATGACTTTAGCGACATCTTTGGCGACGGAAGCGGCGGATTTAGCGATATTTTTGAAAATCTTTTCGGAATGGGCGGCGGAAGTTCGTTTGGAGGCGGAAGCAGAAGAAGCAGCGGATCTAGAAGCGATTCTGGAGATGGCGCAAGCCTTCGTTACGATTTGGAATTGACATTTAAGGAAGCGGTCTATGGCTGCAAAAAAGATATAAGGTTTACTCACAACGAAGTCTGCTCTGAATGCAACGGAACAGGCGGCTCGGCTGGTTCAAGCAGAAAAACTTGTCCAACTTGCCAAGGCGCAGGGCAGATAAGGCGCAACGCAGGGTTCTTTGCAGTTCAGCAAACATGCCCAACATGCGGCGGCAAAGGCACTGTAATAGACAAACCATGCGCTTCTTGCCACGGAACAGGCGTTCAGGAAAAAAGCAAGCTGATGACTTTGACAATACCAGCGGGCGTTGACGAAGGAAAGCGCATAACTATTCCACGTCAGGGCGACTCTGGAACAAACGGCGGCTCCCCTGGAGATTTGATTGTTCTAATCCATGTTGAAGAAGACCAGTACTATGAAAGAGAAGGCAGCGACTTGTACTGCGCAATACCTATTAGCTTTACACAGGCTCTTTTAGGCGCTGATATTGACATTACAAATCTTGACGGCAACAGAATCACAATAAAAATACCTGCTGGAACAACAAACGGCAAAACTATAAAGATAAAAAATGAAGGTGTTCCTGTTACAGGCACTTCAAGAAAAGGCGACTTGTACATAAAATTCATTGTGCAGCTTCCAACAAGGTTGACAAAAGACCAGCAGGCGCTAATGCAGAAGTTTGCGGAAATAGAAAATCCTACAAAAACACCAACTCAGATTCCTCTTTCTTCACTTTCTCATTAAAGCAAAGAATTTTATAAAGTAAAATGCTGTGTTCGTAAAAGACTTGCGGACATAGCTTTTTTTTTAATTCAATATCAATATAAACTCCAATTTTTACCAAATATGCCGAAAATATGATATAATAAAATGACTTTAATTCATAAATGAGGTGAGTATGTATAAAGCACGAAGACGTACTGTTTTATTGGTAACTGATTGTTTGATAACGCTATTGCTTGTTATCTATACAATTACGTTTGTCTCTTCAACTGATCCTAGTTCATCAAAGGCAATGGTTTTCTCTTGGTTAACAACATCCATTTTGTTTTGTACTTTAACAATGATAGGCTATGTGGTCACAAATCGCGCTGACAATTTAATAGAAAGAAAAGTTCTTTATTCTGGAGAAACTTCACTTCTTACTGAATTTATAGAACGAATTAGATTCAGCTACTCTCTTGATGATTTTTATGGAATAGTTTCAGAAATTCTTGAGCAAAAAGGCGACTGCTCTGTTTTATACATTGACTGTGTAAAAAACTATGTTCTATACAACAGTCCTGATAAAATAACAACTTCTCAAGAAACAATGAACACTCTTGCCCAGAACTATCCAATATCATGGAAGAACGGCTGTTTCTTCATGGGAGAAAATCTTGGTATAGTTTCTAATTCTAAAAGCGCACGAGGCTTCTTCCTTTCAAACAATAATCATCACCTTTACATTTTCTGTAGATACACAAGGCTCTTTGATGAAGTTATATTTTCACAGCTTTTTGAAGAATTCTGCCGCTTCCAGACAAGAACTCAGACAATTTCAGATTTGTCAGAAATAGCATCTTTGTCTAAGGAATGGGAACAGCTTGCAGACACCCAGCGTTCATTCTTGCCTCAGGAAATGCCAACTATTGATAAGCTTAGAGTTGCGGCTTATTTTAGGCCTCTTGTAAACGTTTCTGGCGACTATTATACAGTTCTTCCAATAGATAAAAACAAAACGCTTCTTATGCTTGGAGACGTTTCTGGTAAAGGGCTTGCGGCGGCTTTGGTCATGGGCTTGGTTATGAACACCGTAAAGATTCTTGAAAACAAAGATGACCTTGTAGGTATGATTCGCGCAGTTGATAAAGCAATTAAAAGCATGAGGCTTCAGGACAAATACACTGTTCTTTTCTTAGGCATTGTTGACACTGAAAAAATGACAATAAGATATATAAATGCATCAATGTCTGACCCTCTTATTATTACAAAATCTCCTGACGGTTACAGAATAAAGCCTCTTTCTTCAAACTGCTCGCTTGTTGGTATTATTGATTTGCCAGATGTTGAAGTTGCAGAGCAGCGTCTTTTCCGTGGGGATGTTATCTTAATGGCATCAGACGGTGTTTCTGAAGTTATGGATGAAACAGGTGTGGAGCTTGGAACTACTGAATTATATACAAATACAATCAAGGCAAGCGCTTCTAAAGAGCCAAAAGAATTCATAGACGATGTTGTAAAACTTTTACTTGATTACAACGGTGATAAAAAATTACGCGACGATGTTACAATGATGGTCGCAAAGGTCGAGGGGTAATATATGGTCTACGTACTAACAAATTTTGTTTTTTGCGGCGTATTGATTTGGGCATCTTTTGCATTTGACACACGTAACCGGTTAAAAACAGATAATACTCTTATAAATGCAATTCTTTTCCTAGCAATGCTTTTTGGAATTAACGGTTTGAATTTGCTTCTTTCAATAGTCATTCCATTGCAGCTAGTGAATCTTATTGGAAAAGTATTGTTTTTTCTTGCTGGTTGTTACGCCGTTTACACTTGCGTCTATATGCTTATAAATCCTAACTATAAAAAATCTAAACCGATTATTGTATTCCAATGGATTTTATATGCTTTTGCTTTTGTAATTTTATTTTTAATTCCAGGCGCAGTTTCTAGCATAAACGTTAGTCTTTCATATGGATATAGAATAACTTCAGCTGAATTTTTCACAGGCAGGCTTGCAAATATAATTCCTTTAACTTGGTTCCAATTTTATATTGCATTTTTCTTTGTAATTCTACCACTCTTTTGTATGATTATGGTCTTGGTAAGAGCTGAAAATTTAAACTCAAAACTTGACCGTGAAAGAATGCGAATAATTTGCTTTGGCATTCTTATTAGCTGGTTTATTTTTGCGTTGCTTCTTCTTGCGAACAAACATCAGTGTCTTATTTCCACAATAATGCTGCTGCCTTTGATTGGTGAAATAATTTTATTCATGCAGTCTGCTTCAATTGACTCTGTGTATGATCAGAAAACTATTCTTAAGGTAGTGCTAAGATTCTTTTTAAGATACATTGTTCCTTCCGCTATTGTTGGCTTTGTGTTTACATTGATTTGGCGCAATTTAAGCGACAACAAGCAGCTTGGAATATTCCTTTACATTTTAACAATAGTTGCGGTTATTACAATTTGGTATCAGTTTAAGAAATTGTTTGCAAAGAAAAACCTTTTAGCAGACAACAACTATGCCAAACGTTTTGAGGATGATATTGCTTCAATAGACTACAGTGGCGATACAAATGAAATAACAGCTAAGGTCTATGATATTTTTAAAACAAATCTAAGCACTTCCAACCTTCAAATATTGATTGATAACGGAGTGGGAAACTTGGAAACAATTTACACCACAAATGAATCAAAAATTACTGTTCCTTTGTCAAACCCTTGTTTTGATGTGCTTTTAAATATAAATCATCAAATCATCTTTAGGGATTATGCAGAGCACAACTATATTGTTTCAAACATACGACAAGACCTTATTGAGCTTTTGGACAACACTAACTCAGATGCGTTCATTCTCTTGAATGAAGGTCGTCATATTATTGGCGCAATTGTTTTGGGCAAAAAAGCAAACGGCAATGTTTATAACGACTACGACTACAATGTATTTACAAAACTCTATTCCTACTTCTTTGTTATGGGCTACTACATGAAGAATATTGTTAACGAGTCTGTTGTAGGAACTGTTAACCGTGAAATTAGAATGTCTGGTCAGATTATTACATCAATTCAGGAAAACATGGATCAAATAAAAAATCCTAAGATTGACTCTGGCTATTTGATGGTGCCTGCGCATAATATTGGTGGTGAATTCATAGACTTAATTCGTCTTACAGAAACACGGCATATATTTGTAATAGGCGCTATGAGCGGCAAGGGCATTGCTGCTTCAATGAGCATGGTAATTTTAAAATCTGTAATTCGTACTTTCTTGGCAGAGACAAAAGACTTTAAGCTTCTTGTAGAAAAGGTTAATACATTCATAAGAACAAGTCTTCCAAAGGGCAGCTATTTTGCGGGAATGTTCGGGCTTATTGATTTTGCGACAGACACAATGTACTACATCAACTGCGGTTCTCCTGCTTTGTTCCTTTACACAAGAGCTTACAACAACGTTATTGAAGTTCAGGGAGAAGGTCGAATTTTAGGTTTTGCAAAAGACATTAGCCGTCTTGTAAAAGTAAAGAAAGTAAAACTTGCGGAAGGCGACATTGTTCTTTCTTGCACAGCAGGTCTTATTGAAACACATTCTCTTCGTGGTGAAATATTTGGTAAGGACCGGGCGCAGAAGGCTCTTATGGATAATGCTACTTATCCGTCTACAAAAATGGCTCAGTTTACATACGACTCTCTTGTTCAATTTACATCAAAGGAAATTGAAGATGATGTAACAATTCTTGTTCTTAAATATCTAGGAGGAAAATAATGGATCAAGTTGCAATAAATGAAAAAATTGGCGCTAACTATATTTTGCTTGAGTTAACAGGCTCTATAAACGCTTATACAATTACAGAGTTTGAGGAAAAAGTTTATAACAATATTAAAAAGACAAATGTTGTTCTTGATTTGTCAAAAGTTGTTTCAATAGACTCTTCTGGGCTTGGTGTAATTATGGCGGGCTTTAACGACGGAACAAAATACAACAAAAAGCTGTTCTTAATGAATCCGTCAGAAAGCGCAAAAAGAGCTATTGATTCAACAGGGTTCAGCGACACTTTTAACTTTATACACTCTGTTACTGAGGTTGATTAAAAAATGCTTTCTAAAAAAATAAAGTTGCTCTCTGTTATGCTTTTACCGCTTGCAGTTTTGTCATGCTCAAAAAAAAATACAGCTACTGCCGAAGGTGTTGTTGAGTCAAAAAAAATGATTAGCGGTTCAGAAGAAAAAGTTCAAAAGGTAAATCCAGAAATAGAAAAGCTGCAAAAAGTTTTAAGCGCAATGTCTGACAAGGCAAAAGAAGCTATACCAAATGGAAATCCAGAAGAATTTCTTTCTGACTTGCACAAAGTTCTTGAAGCGGAAAAATTATTTCCTTCTTACGATAAGAGCCTTTATTTTTTAATAGACAAGCAGCACGCAGTTTCTTCTGACTATGTTCCTGCAAATATTGTTCATCTTGTAAAAAACAATTACTACACAATAAGCCGCAATGATTTGTCTTTGCGTCCTGATGTAGAAAAGGCGCTTGTTGAAATGTCAAAGGCGGCTCAGGCGGACGGCATAACACTGCTTGTAAGCTCCACATACCGCTCTTACGAATACCAGAAAAAAGTTTATGCCAAGTGGGTTGCTATTGACGGTCAGGAAGAGGCGGACAGGGAAAGCGCGCGGCCTGGAACAAGCCAGCATCAGATGGGGAGCGCAATAGACTTTGGAACAATAGACGACTCTTTTGCAGAAACAAAAATGTGCAAGTGGCTAGATGCAAACAGTGAGATTTACGGCTGGTCTTTGTCTTTTCCACAAGGGTATGAAGATGTCACAGGCTACAGATGGGAATGCTGGCACTTCAGGTACATTGGGGTAGAGGCGTGCAAGTTCCAAAAGAAGTGGTTTGGCGACATTCAGCAGTTTATGCTTGAATTTATAGACGCATGGAAGCAACTGTAATTACAACTTGATGTTTAATGAAACAAGAGGGTGATGCTGTGGTGTTTTTTAGTGGTGCTTTTTTTCGGCCTCTTCTTGCTCGTATTCGTTAAGAGTCTTTGGGGAAACTCCAAACTGTTCTTCTGCATGGTGGTTTGAATGTCCTGCCGGCTCTACGTGAACCATAATATCATAGACATCTGGAATTGCTTGTCTTACTGCTGTTTCTACTTTTTGGCAAATGTCATGCGCTTTGTGGACTGTAAGATTTGCGTCAACTTCTATATCCAAGTCTATGTCCCACCTGGAAGAAATTTTTCTAATTCTTGCCCTGTGCGGATTGCTTACTCCTTTTACAGAACATGCCGCTTTGAACAGCTTTTCATAAAGAGAGTCGTCTGTGTTGCCGTCCATAAGCTCAACATTCATTTGAGCAAAAAGCTGGATTGCGTTTTTTACAACCCAAAGACCAACAATGCCTGCAATGATTGGGTCTAATATAGGGCACTTGAATAAATGGGACGCTAGCAAACCAATAAGAACACCTACTGAAAGAATAATATCATTCATCATGTTCTGTGCGTTTGCCTTTACCATTTCACTGTCTGATTTTTTTCCAAGACGATTTTCTATGAATGCAAGAATCATTTTTCCAAAAATAGAAACTGCCGCTGCAATAATTGCTAGGTATGAAATTGAATTTGAAAAATCCCCATTAATAATTTGCTTAACAGAAGAAACAACAAGTTCTGCTCCTGCGTAGAAAATAAGAAATGCCAGGCACATTGTGGTTGTAGTTTCTGCTCTTCCGTGCCCCCAAGGATGCTCTTCGTCGCTTGGCTTTGAAATAATGCTGCTTATGATAATTGTAACAAGCGCAATTAAGACATCTGTTGAACTGTCTATACCGTCGCCCATTACTGCTAATGATTTTGAAAAATATGCAAGTGTGAGTTTTATAGCCGCAAGCAAAGCGTTCCCTATAAGCGCAATAATGCCAGCTGTTCTAATAACTTTTACACGTTTATCATCTTCAATTTCTTTTGTCATAAATTATCCTCCAACGTTCCAAGAAAGCCCTTGGATGGGCTTTGTTTTATCTAGTTGGCAACAATGTTCACTAGCTTGTTTGGAACTACAACAATTTTTGCAATGTTCTTTCCTTCAAGATATTTTTTAGCTGCCGGTGACTCAAGCGCTTTTTTCTGAAGCTCGTCTTTGCTTGTGTTGTCATCGGCGCTAAATTTGTCACGGAGCTTTCCGTTAATCATTACAACAATTGTCTTTGTGTCTTCTTTGCAGAACTCTTCGCTGAACGTTGGCCACTTTTCATAAGCTACAGTTTCCGTGTGCCCTAGCTTTTGCCATAGCTCTTCGCCTAAGTGTGGCGCGTAACATGCTAGCATTTTCACAAAGTCTGACCACATGGAAAGTGGAATTGTGTCTAGCTTTGAACATTCGTTTATAAAAATCATCATCTGGCTGATTGCAGTGTTGAAGCTTAATGTTGAAGTGTCGTCTGTTACTTTCTTGACTGTCTTTGCGTAAGTCTTTCTTATTGCAACTAACTTTTCATCTGTGAGCTTGCCTTCCATGTTGATGTCTGACATTGGCTTTTGGCTTACTGTCCAAATCTTTTCTAGGAAGCGGTTTACTCCAATCAAGCCCTGTGTGTTCCATGGCTTTGAAACTGTTAGAGGGCCCATGAACATTTCATACATACGAACGCTGTCTGCTCCGTACTGTTTTATCATTTCGTCTGGATTAACTACGTTCTTTAATGACTTGCTCATTTTTGCAACAACACGCTCTAGGTTTTCATGAGTGTCCTTGTCTTCGTATATTCCGCTTCCCGGCGCTGTTTCTTCAACCTGGTCAATTGGTACAAGAGATTTGTTTTCTCTTTGGTAAGCAAAAGATGTAATCATTCCCTGGTTTATCAAACGGTGGAAAGGTTCTTTTGTAGAAACAACTCCAATGTCGTACAAAACTTTGTGCCAGAATCTTGCGTAAAGAAGATGAAGCACTGCGTGCTCTGCGCCTCCTACATAAAGGTTAACAGGCATCCAGTATTTTTCTTTTTCTGAACTGCAGAAGCATTTGTCGTCTTTAGGGTCAAGGTAGCGAAGGTAGTACCAGCAGCTTCCTGCCCACTGTGGCATTGTGTTTGTTTCGCGTTTAGCAGGACCGCCGCACTTTGGACATTTGCAATTCACCCAGTCTGTAATTCCTGCAAGAGGGCTTTCGCCTGTTCCTGTAGGCTGGTATGTTTTTACATTTGGCAAGCGCAATGGCAAGTCCTTTTCATCAACTGGAACTGTTCCGCATTTAGGGCAGTGCACAAGCGGAATTGGTTCGCCCCAGTAACGCTGTCTGCTAAAAATCCAGTCGCGAAGTTTGTAGTTAACTGCCTTTTTACCAATGCCTTTTTCTGTAAGCCATGCAATCATTGTAGGTATTGTCTTTTTTGTGTCCATGCCGGTGAACTGCTCGCTGTTGATTGTGTAGCCGTCAGCAGGTGTGCATTTTTCTGCCACATTGAAAACCTCAGGATGCGACGCAACTAGCTTTTTATATTCTTCTGGATTCTTTGAAGCTTTTAGTAAAATCTCTACGCCTTTCTTTTCATCGCCGTCTGCAAGTGAGGCAATTTCTTCTTTGCTTGCAACAACTTTGATTATTGGAAGGTTGAACTTTTTTGCAAAGTCCCAGTCGCGTTCGTCGTGCGCAGGTACAGCCATAATTGCGCCAGTGCCGTAGCTTGTTAAAACGTAATCTGAAATCCATATAGGAATAAGCTTGTTGTTTACAGGGTCAATGCCGTAGCTTCCTGTGAAAACACCAGTCTTTGTTTTTGCCAAATCTGTTCGCTCAAGGTCTGATTTTTTTGCGGCTTCTGTTACATATTTTTCAACTGCTTCTTTTTGCTCTGTTGTGGTAAGCCTTTTTACAAGCTCGTGCTCTGGTGCAATTACCATGTATGTTGCGCCAAACAAAGTGTCCGCCCTTGTTGTGTAAACTGTAAGCTTGTCTTGTGTTGGCTTTCCTTCACGGTCTGCTATTGTAAAATTAACTTCGCCGCCTTCTGAACGTCCAATCCAGTTGCGCTGCATAAGCTTTACGCTTTCCGGCCAGTCAAGTTCGTCCAAGTCAGTAAGAAGCCTGTCCGCGTAAGATGTTATTTTTAAAATCCACTGGCGGATTGTTTTGTGTGTAACTGTCGCGCCGCAACGCTCGCATTTGCCTTCCTTTACTTCCTCATTTGCAAGTCCTGTTTTGCAAGAAGGGCACCAGTTGATTGGAGTTTTTTCTTCGTAAGCCAATCCTTTTTTGTAGAGCTGCAGGAAAATCCACTGAGTCCATTTGTAGTAGTCTTCGTCGCAAGTGATTACGCATCTGTCCCAGTCGTAGCTAAAGCCCAAAGCTTTTATTTGTTCTGTGAAGTGATTTATGTTTGCGTAAGTTGTCACAGAAGGGTGCGTGCCTGTTTTAATAGCATAGTTTTCTGCAGGCAGACCGAACGCGTCGTACCCCATTGGATGAAGAACATTGTAGCCGTTCATTCTTAAATAGCGAGAGTAAATGTCTGTTGCAGTGTAGCCTTCTGGGTGGCCTACATGAAGTCCTGCTCCGCTTGGATAAGGGAACATGTCTAGAATATATCTGCGCTTGTCTTTTGAAAAAGACGGATCTTCTGTAGCTTTAAATGTTTTGTGCTCGTCCCAGTATTTTTGCCATTTTGGTTCAATTTCATTAAATGGATATGACATTTTAAAAACCTCTGTTGTTCTTTTTTGTTCCTATTAAATAGGTTCTGGGATTATATCATTTTCACTTAAAGAAATAAAGGCTTGAGTAATTGTAAAAAAAATAACTGTCATTTGTATATTATCATTTTATTGTATTATTACGGCTTTTTTACTGTTTTTAAAAAAAATTTGTTAGTTTTTTTGTCTTTTTTACTTTTTAAAACAAATAACTATATGTACACATTTTGTACAAAATTTATTTTCTTTTAAGAGGTGCTATATGGAATTTAAAATTAAGCCATACGAGGAGCTTACACTTACTGATGATTTTGTTTTTTGTAAAGTTATGCAGAATGAGGAAGTCTGCAAAGAAACAATTGAGACACTTCTTCATGTAAGAATTAAAAGAATTGTATATGTAGAGCCGCAGAAGACAATTGACATGAACTACAATTCTAAAGGCATAAGGCTTGATGTTTATGTTGAAGATGACAAGCGTGTATTTGATGTTGAAATTCAGACTACATTGAAAAAAGAACTTCCAAAACGATCAAGGTACTATCAAAGCATAATTGACATTAATTCATTGCGAAAAGGAAAACTATATACAGAACTAAAGGAAAGCTACGTAGTATTTATCTGCACTGGAGATCCATTTAAATTCAACTTGCCTTGCTATACTTTTGAAAATATATGCCGCGAAAAAGAGGATTTGCTTCTAGATGACAAATCGTACAAAGTCTTTTATAATATAAAGGCGTATAAAGAAGCTGGCGACATAAAGACTAGCGCATTGCTTGAATACTTGCAGAATGGAAAATCTTCAAACAAACTTACAGAAAAGCTAAACGAACTTGTATATGAAGCAAAGAAAAATCAGAAGTGGAGGAAGGAATATATGACTTTGGAAATGATGAAAACTGAAAAACTGTATGAAGGTATAAAGCGTGGAATTGCACTCGGTCGTGAAGAAGGTCGTGAAGAAGGTCGTGAAGAAGGTCGTGAAGAAGGTGCGCGCAACAAAGCTTTGGAAACAGCAACAAACGCTTTGATGCTTGGCATTTCAGCAGACAAGATTGCAACAATTACAGGTTTATCTTTGGAAGAAATAG
>JBAXYY010000064.1:0-14654 GCA_041670585.1 Treponema sp.
AGCGAAAAGGTTGCTGTCTTGAGTGTAAAACTGAATAAAAGAAGATTTTTGTTTTAGAGTGATAGACAAAGCAACAAGTTCAAAAATAAAAATTAACGCATTTAGAATTAAAGAAATTATTAAATTTTTTTTATCAAATGAAGCAAACATTTCTGTCATATCAAAAGCCTCTATATAATTTATTTTGCTGCACACGACTTTTAAATATGAATGTATTTTAATATAAACTGGTCAAAAAACACAAGTAAGTTTAGTGAAACAAATTTTAACTTTCTGTGTCTAAGAAAGTATGGAAAGCAATATTAAGAAAATTATGATTTGGGGAGACTCAATTTTAAAAGGCATTGTTCAGAATATAAACAATTCTTCTCAAAAATATTCAGTTCTGCCTTCAAATGCAGTTAATCTTACAGCGGAGAATTTCAATGTTGAAATACAAAACCATTGCTATTTTGGAAGCACAACTCAAAAAGGCCTTAGTGTTTTGTCCAGAGACATTTCTAAAAATATTACAAGCGACATTGGTATTATTGAATTTGGAGGGAACGACTGCGACTACAACTGGAGCAAACTTTGCACTTCTCCAAATGAAAAAATAGAGCCTAACACTCCAATAAATCTTTTCACAGAAACATTGCAAAAAATGATAAACATTCTTCGTGAGCACTGCATAAAGCCTGTTATGATGACATTGCCACCTTTAGTTTCTGACAGGTACTTCAACACAATTTCACAAGGCCGCGATGAAAAAATAATTTACAACTGGCTTGGCGACAAAGAATATTTGTACAGATGGCAGGAAATGTATTCTTCAGAAGTGGAAAAGCTCGCCCTAAAAAACAATGTCTTTTTAATTGACATGAGAAAAGCTTTTTTGGAAGAACACAATTACCAGCGCTTAATTTGCGACGACGGAATTCACCCAAACAGCGACGGCCACAAATTCATGTACAATGTTTTTAAAGAAGAGCTTGACTCAACAGGATTTGCAACAAAGAAAACTGCATAAACTATGGGCCTCTTAATTTAGTTTGATATAAAAGTGTTTGACAAAAAGTGTTTTTTATAATAACTTAGGGCATCTTATTTATAAAGGGGTTCTAAGTTATGAATCAAAGTAAAAAATCACTTACATACAAGCTTGCAATGACAGGCGCGTTCGGAGCGTTAGTTGTAGTTTTGGGAATTACAAGATTAGGCTTTATTTCTTTAAGCCCAGTTGTCTCTCTTACAATTCTTCAAATACCAGTTATTCTTGTTACACTTCTTGCAGGCCTTGTTCCAGGAATTAGCGTTGGCGCAATCTTTGGAATCTTTAGCTTGATTCAAGCAGCATCTTCACCAACAGGTGCACTTGATCCTCTATTTGTAAATCCATTAGTTTCTATTGTTCCACGTATGCTTATTGCGTTTGTAACTTGGGGAGTTGATTTGCTTCTTAAAAAAATTCCACACATGCCAAAAATTTTAAGCGGCTCTATTGCGGCTTTCTTTGGCTCACTTTCAAATACAGTTTTTGTAATTGGCTCGCTTTACATTCTTTACCACGACAAAGTTTACGCAGGAATGGGCAATGTTGGCTACTTTGCAGGACTTGGCCTTCTAATGCCAAACGCACTTCTTGAAGCGGCGGCATCTGTCATAGTTACAACGGCAGTTCTTTCCGGCGTTTATGTTGCTACAAATAAAAAATCCAAGCTTTCTTCTGAAGTGGAAAACAACAAATCTAAATAATTTTTAACTTTTCTAATTATTAAAAATCAGCTCTTAAGGCGATTGTCTTAGGGGCTTTTTTTAACCTTGAATTCCTAAACATTTTATTCTATATTTAAACAAATGGAGGATGCTATGGATGTTAGCCTTACAATAAAAAATGCTGATAAATCTCTTATAGATGCAATCAAAAGTGTAATTAAACTTTCTCCAAAAGCGTCTGTTCAAGTGGAAGAAGAAAATACAGTTGAATCAAGCCTTTTATCTGACCACGCAGAAATTCAAAATCAAATAGCCAATGGCACTTTAAAAACATACAGCAGCATGGAAGAATACAAAATCGCCCATGCTATATAAAATTGCCACTACAAACAGATTTGATAAAGAATACGCAAAATTAAACAAAGATGAAAAATCTTTAGTCGATGATATAATTACAAAACTATCTTCTGACCAAAAACTTCCTAAAAAAAATAAAGATCATCAGTTAACAGGGAATTTAAAAGATTTTAGAGATTGTCATGTAAAAAATGATTTAGTCCTAATTTACGACAAGCAAAAAGACATTCTAATTTTAACAGCTTACAGAATTAACACACACAGCGAACCAGGGCTTTAATCACCTTACCAATAATCATCTCTTTCCATATTATTATATATTATATAAAACCCTCTTATTACCATGCCATACAAAAAAAACAAATATCCAACTTTACGGAGCCAGTTCATCATCATCCAATTCTTATACCATGCATTGTTTAATGACATATACAAAACAATAAGCCTCGCCTACAGTAAACCAAACACTCTGTTCAATTCAACAGGGTGTTTTTTTTTGCCCTAATTTCCTCACCCTACACATAATCACCTTTTTACGATAAACTAAACGTTATGAAAATTGTAATCATAGGAGCTGGATTCACCGGCGTTGAACTTGCAAAGCGTTTAATAAATGAAAAAAACGATGTTGTTTTAATTGACAACGACGAGGCAACTGTAAGACACGCGAGCAACAGGCTTGACTGCTCTGTAATTCAAGCTGACGGAAATAATTTGGCAAATCTAGAGGACGCGGGAATTGCAAAAGCAGATGCCCTTGTTTGCGTCACAGAAAATGATGAAATAAATATGATTACTTGCTCACTTGTAGATTCAGTCTACCCAAATCTTTTAAAAATAGCGCGTGTTAGAAATTACGCTTACTATGTAAATAAAAATGCAGCACAAAAACATCACGCAGAAACTTTTGCAGGCACACACAGGCCTTTGTACGGCATAGACTACATGATTCATCCAGATGTAGAGGCAGCTGATGCAATTGTAAGGGCTGTAGAGCATGGAGCTGTAACTGATGTCTTAAACTTTGGCACTTCTGAATATGAGCTTACAAGAGTTCAAATTGAACCTAAAAGCAAGCTTGATGGAGTTGCTGTAAAAAACACAAGGCTTTTAACGGAAAAGAAATTTCTTGTTGTATATGTAGAGGCAGAAGACACGACCTCACTTCCAAGCGGAGACACTATTTTACATTCAGGTAACAGCATTGGCATTTTAACAGAAAAAGAAAATGTACCAGCGTTGCTTGAATTATGCGGCTCTAAAATGAAAGACTTAAAAAAAATTGCGCTTGTTGGAGCCGGCAGAATTGGCATAATTGTTGCAAACCACTTAATGGAAAAAGAAGAAGACACTTCTCTATTTAAAAGAATAATCAACAGGGCACATAAAAAAATTGCGCAGGATTTTGTAATAGTTGACGATGATGATTCTTTATGCAAAGAAGCAAGTGAAAATTTTCCAAGTGCAAGTGTTTTTTGCGCTGACATAACTGACGCAGGCTTTATTCAAGAAGAAGGGCTTGATAAATTCAACCTTGTAATTTGCGCCACTCATAACCACGAGCTTAACATGGTCGTTTCTGCATATCTTGAATCTTTGGGCGTTGAAAAAACAATAGCGCTTGTTTCACATTCAGAGTTTGGCGAGATTGCAAGAAAGCTAGGCGTTGATGTTGCTGTTCCAATAAGAGACACTGTTGTAGACAGCATAATAAGCCATCTACGCGGAAAGTCAATTACAAGCATTCATTCTATTTCAAACAGCGGCATGGAAATTATAGAATGTGATTTGCCACCTTCAAGCAAAGTTGTTGGAAAGTCGTTAAAAGAAATTTCTTCTCCTGGACAATATTTAATTCTTCTTGTTAAAAAAATAAACAGTAATAAATTTGACATTCCTGTAGGCGACACTCAGTTAATGGCAGGCGACCACATTGTGCTTATTGCAAATGCCGGTGACAAAAAAATTCTAGAAAAATTCAGCGGGACTAAATAGGAAGTAATGAAATGATTTTATTTTCAATCATCAGGGTGCTTTCTGTTTTACTTGCAATTGTTGGAACAAGTTTTCTTCTTCCAATTGGAGTTGCAGTTTTTTACAAAGAATATTTTGTTTTGCCTTCATTTGTAATTCCAATGCTCATTAGCTGGATTGTAGCTTTTGTATTTACCATTTTTGGCAAAAATAAAAAGGCTACTCTTTCTACAAAAAGCAGTTTTGTAATTGTCGCTCTTTCTTGGATTAGCGCAAGTTTTTTTGGAGCGGTGCCGTTGTACGCAAGCGGGTGCATTCCTCATTTTGCAGATGCGGTCTTTGAAAGCGTAAGCGGCTTTACAACAACAGGCGCAACTATTCTAGGGCAAATAGAAACTTTACCACGCAGCATTAACTTATGGCGGTGCCAAACACATTGGCTAGGCGGCATGGGAATTGTAGCTCTAACTGTCGCACTTCTTCCAATACTTGGAGTTGGCGGGTTCCAGTTGATAAAGGCAGAAACAACAGGACCAGAAAAAGGCAAGTTCACTCCAAAAATTGCAAACACAGCAAAAACACTTTGGTTTATTTATATTGGCTTCACTGTAATTCAGACAATTCTTCTTTGCGTTGCAGGCCTTGATTTTGTTGATTCAATTTCAATAACATTTGCTACTTTGGGAACAGGCGGTTTTGCGGCAAAAAATGCAAGCATAGCGGCATACAATTCAGCGGCTGTTGACTGGATTTGCACAGTGTTCATGTTCCTAGCGGGCATAAATTTTTCAATGTACTTTTATCTTCTTTCAAGAAAGTTTGATGAAGTAAAGCACAACTCTGAGCTAAAGGCGTACTGCATTATTGTAGCGGTCGCAACCTTGCTTGTGACAGTTTTTGAACTAGGAACATACGGCGGATTCTTTAAGTCATTAAGGTACGCGGCTTTCCAAGTAGTTTCCATAATTACAACAACAGGCTTTATTACAGCGGACTACACTTTTTGGAAGCCAGCAAGCCAAGTTATAATTTTCATTTTGTTTTTCATAGGAGGCTGCTCTGGTTCAACAGGCGGCAGCATTAAAGTTGTAAGGTGGGTAATTCTTTCTAAGCAGTTGAACAATGAAATAAAAAAGATGATTCACCCACAGGGAGTTTTTTCAATAAGGCTTGACGGAAGGGCTGGAAGAAAAGACATTGTTTTTAATGTAACAGCCTTTATGTTTTTATACTTTGTCATTTTAGGGCTTACAACAATTTTTGCTTCGCTTTTTGGAATTGATTTGCTCACATCTTTTACAGGAGCGTTAAGTATGCTTGGAAACGTGGGTCCTGCTTTTGGCACGTTAGGCCCAAGCTGCAACTACGGATTTTTGCCAGACGCTGTAAAATGGTGGTACTGCTTTGCAATGCTAGCCGGCCGTCTTGAGCTTTACACAATGATTATCTTTTTGCTGCCATCATATTGGAAGAAATAAAAAAGGCGGTCCTTTATAAAAGACCGCCTTCTAATTTTTAACTAAGTGCTAGTTAATCCTTTTTATAAAGAATAACATCGTCAATATAAATTGGACCGTCATACTTTATATATCCTAAAGTTGGACAAATTGTTACAAATGTGTATCCAGGGTTCTGGAAGAATTCCAAAGATGTTGTTACTTTGTAATATTCCTTTCCGTCATCAAGTGTAACTACAGGCACATCTTTTAGATAAGCGTTGTGCTCCTTTAGTCCTGTCTTTACCCAGCCCGGATCAAATGCAACATAAGGCTGAACTCCAGGAAGCTTGTCTGTTGCGTCAGACTTTGTAGCGCTTGGAATCATCTTTGACTTTTCATAGTAGAAAGTAAAATCAAGTTTTGCAGCATCAGCGACTTCCTTCATTGTGCCAAACTTTACTTTAAGCTCTTCCCACAAGTTTTCTCCAGAATAGCTGCCGTCAACTTCAACCATGCCGCCGTTCAAATCTGTATGCTTTATTTCTTTTATCTCTGCCATGTAGCCGCCCATAGAAGAAGCGTTTGCAATGTCGTCTTTAAAGTCATACTGTTTGATTACGCTGTAAGTTACAATGTTTGCAATTGTAATGCTGTTTGATTCAGTTTCCATTTTAGTGCCGTCTGCCAAAGTGAACACAACTTTCATTTCAAGAACAGCGCCGTTAGGGTAAGTCTTTGCTCTTCCAACAGTGTCAAAGTTAAGCCTATAAGTGTCAGACTCAACATTGTAGTTCATTACTCTTGGTGAAGGGGCAGGCTCTCCGTCTACATAAAGTTCCGCCTTGTCAACTTTTGCAGCGTTCTCTAAGCTTGGAATATATTTTGCACGAACTTCAAACATTCCTTTAGCGTCCTGGTCTCTTGCAGGATTTAGCAAGTAAACACGTGACTTGTTAAAAAACTCAGGTGTGCTGCCAGAAAAAAGCGCGCCGTAATTTGTAAGAAGAGTGCTTACTGGTGACTTGTCATTCATAACACGGAAGCCGTCATAGTCGTCGTAAATGCCATCGCCATGTTCATTTATTTCATAAGTGTTTGAAGAAGTTAACAGCCAGAACATTGTTCCTGCAATTCCAGATTTGTACGCAGTGTCGTTCCAAATGTCATACACAGCAAGCCTGTTCAAGTTGCCGCTTGCAGAAGTTCCGTACTCTTCAAAAACAACAGGCTTCTTTGCTTTACGTCCGCTTTCTGCATGTTTACGAATGTACTCATTGCCCCACTCTACTTGAGCGTTTGCTAAAATGCCCCATGACTCTGGATAAAGGTGGAATGTGCCGTAGTCAATGTTTTTTAATGCAATCAATGAATCAAAATCAGTGCCCTCGTAGCCGTTGTACATTGTTGAGCCTTCACCTGCATAAGGCGTAAAATCTTTTAGCTTCATGCAGCCTTCGTCGCCTACAGAGCAAAGCTGATTTGGAGCCAAGTCCTTTACATAAGCGCTCATTTCTTTTGCCCACTCTGTAACAATTTTTCCAGTGTCGCCAGATTTGTTGCGTGGCTCGTTCATAAGTTCCCATGTCATTACAGTTGGGTCTTCGTTGTAAGGAATGCCTGTATAAGTGTTTGTTCTTGTAATAAGATGTTCAACAAATTCCTTATAAGTTGCCTTGCAATCTTCGTCTGTATAAAAATCATCTGCAGAAGAAAGCTTGAACCATCTTTGCCATGTAGAAGCATTCTGCAGCCCGCCGTAAGCGTCCCAATAGTTGTTCATTGCAATAACTAATTTTATATTTCTTTTTCCAGCTTCTGCAATTGTGTAGTCAAGACGTTCAAAAATATCGCGTGGATATCCAAATTCATCAGGCTTCTTTGTATTTCTTTTTATATACTTTTCGGCAACTCCAAATTCACCAGGGTTGTCCATTCCATGAGAGTTGTGGTCGCGGTTTGGTCCGTACTGAAATCCCCAGCAGCGTAAAACAGAAACATTCATTGCTTGTGCATCATCAAGCTCATCTGTAATCATTTTGTCAGGAGAATAATGCATGTAATAATTGTTTGTTCCACCAAAGCGAAATTCTTTTCCATTCAACATGAACTTTCCGTTTTGCACAACAACAAAACCATTCTTTGCCGCTTCCCTGTTTTTTGAACAAGAAATCAGCCCTAAACTAAGAACACAAATTGCTCCTAGTAAAATTTTTTTTACAGTTTTCAAAATATCCTCCTATTAAAATAAAGAGATTCCTACGCTTCGGTCGGAATAACAAAGTTCACTATATTTACGAACATTGCCTATTCCTTAACCGAACCAGACACCATTCCGTTGTAAATATATTTTTGTGCGCAAAGGAAAATTATAAGTGTTGGTATAACTGCAATAATTACACCTGCGCAAATTACAGGCCAGTTTGTTCCAAAAGGACCCTTGAATTTGTAAAGCGAAGTTGAAATCACAGCAAGGCTGCTTTTTGGCATATACAAAAGCGGATTGTAAAAGTCATTGTAAACATTCACACATTTTAAAATTAAAACAGTAACAGTTGCTGGCTGCAAAAGCGGTAGAATTATTTTAAAGAACACTTGCCAGTAGTTAGCGCCGTCAATAATTGCAGACTCGTCTAGAGAAGTGGAAATGCTGTTAAGGAACTGAATGTAAATCATGATTGAAATAATATCAGTGCCCATGGAAAGTATAATCACAGAAAGCCTAGTGTTATAAAGTCCAAGTTTTTGAATTATCTGGAACGTTGCAACCTGAGTTGTTATTGCCGGAATAAGCGCTATCCACAAGAACATTGTGTACACAAATTTCCAAAGCTTGAATCTAAAACGGCTTAGAATATACGCGGTCATAGAACCTGTTAAAACTGTTCCAATTGCTACAAAGAAAATTATGATAAATGTATTTAGAAAGCCCAGAAGCATTTTTCCTTTTGTAAAAGCTGTAATGTAATTTTCAAAAAGAAAACCTTCCATTGTTTTTACACGGCGAACTACATAGTCGTTTCCAGAAACATAAAATCCTTCTTTTAATAAATTCTCTGAAACTTTTTCATCAACAGGAATTGTAATTTCATCAGACGACAAACTTAAATCACTGCTGTAAACAATTTCTTTTTTTGAGTTAAGAATATCAACAGAAGAATCTTTATTTTCTATTTCATCAAAGACAAGTGTTATAGATTTCATCTTATGATTTTCAAGAACATTTGATGAAATAAAAAGCGGTGAGTCTTTAGAAATTATTTGCCCGCCTTTCCACACTTCTGTGTTAACAACAAACTTTGGCAAGTCAAAAGGCTTTGAGCGGTTAAACTCTTCGCCTGTTTTAAATGAGCCTAAGAAAATAACCAATATTGGAAGAACAACAATAAGTGTTGCTAGAACAAGAAGAATATATTTTGCAAACTTTGCAATAACGTCCGCTGCTTTAATTTTAGTTTTTATATTTGTCATTGCTCTATTCCTCCATTCTTTTCTCCAAAGAAGCGGTTCTGCACTCCAGAAATTATCAAGACAATAACTGTAAGAACAATTGCCATTGCAGAAGCCAAGCCTATCTTGTTAAATTTAAATGCAGTGTCCATTGTGCGAATTACAAATGTAGAAGAGCCGTTGCCTCCACCTGTCATAATGTAAGGAATTTCAAATACACTAACAGCGCCTTTTACAGCAAGAATAACATTGATTTGTAAAACAGGGGCAATACCCGGCAAAGTTATGTACTTAAATTTTTGCCAAGCGTTTGCACCGTCCAAATTTGCCGCTTCATAAATATCAGACGAAATTGACTGTATTGCGGCAGTGAACATTACAACGTTAAAACCCATGTAACGCCAAATAGATGTGAACACAAGTGAATAATTTACTTTCTTAGGATCAGTAAGCCAAAGAGGAGTTGACTGCACACCAAGCAAATGTAAAAAGGAATTCAAAGTTCCTGTATCTTTAAAGAAATACAAAAAGATAAAACCAATTGCAACACCATTTATTAAATTAGGAAAGAATAAAACTCCCTTGAAGAAATTTGTTCCTCTTAACTTCGAAGAAAGAATTACAGCAAAAAGCAAAGCAAGTGAAAGCTGAATTATAGAGCCAACAAAATAATACAAGCTTACTCCAAACACACGGAAGTTTTCTGAGCGTGAAAAAAGCTCAATGTAATTTTGTATGCCAATAAATTTTTTCTTACCAAGGCCGTCCCACTTTAAAAAGCTATAGCCGAACATATTTATAATTGGCAAGAAGCCGAACACTACAAGCAATAAAATTGGAACTAGTAAAAATAAAAAGATGATTTTTTTCTTCTGCCGATTATAAGAAAGTGATGCCATAAAATTTTACTCCTGCACTAATTTAGAATGCTGCCTGGAAATTCCAGACAGCTTATTTTTATATAAAAAAAATTACTGAACGTTGTTGTCTTTTCTAGCTTTTGCCCAACGTTTGTTCCAGTCATTCATAATGTCGTCAAAAGATTCTTTTGTTGTTCCCATAGCTGAGTCAACAATTCTTTTCTTTTCTGGATCTGACCAGAAGCCTATTTCTGCATCTTTATCAAGAACATCGTAAATGCCCTCTTCACCCGCATGTGCCGCTGCTGTGGAAATATATTCAACACCAAGCGCAGAGAATGAATCCAAAACTGCAGGATAAGCCAAACCTTTTTTTGCAGGAATAGACTCGTTGTAAGAAACCCAGTCGCTCTTGTCTGAAATATATTTTATCCAAGCGTACGCTGTTGCTTTATTTGAACTGTGCTTGTTAATGCAAAGAGGCATATCAAGCTGTGCTTCTGCGTATTTCTTTCCATTTACTTCAAAAGGGAAAGGCATGTATCCAATATCATCAGGATTTGTTGCAAGAGCTTTTACTTGTGAAATTGCCCATGAGCCTAAAACCATGCAGCCTATTTTCCCATCAGCAATCATCTGCTTAGAAAGCTCCCAGTCAGAAGAAAGAAGATCTTTTTCACAAAGACCGCGCTTAACAACTTCGTACATAGATTTGTAAAGTTCATAGTGCGCATCTCCTGGAACAAAAGGCGCATCACTATGAATAATTTTATTTTTGTATTCAGGGTCGCTGCTTACACTTGTGAGTCCGCCTTCCCACTGATTTAAAGTCCAGCCTGCAGGATAGTTCATAAAAATAGGAACAGCTGATGTTTTTTCGCCAATAGTTTTTAGGCAGCTGTAAAATTCATCTGGAGTTTTTGGAACGCTTACTCCGGCTTCTTTAAATACCTTTTTGTTATAAACAATTCCTGCTCCAACACTTGCGGCAATTGGGTAGCTGTAAACTGTTCCTTCGTATGAAATTGAATTTGATGTTTGTGTAAAATTAAATTCTTTTGAAAATTCATCAAGAGTTCCAAGTGGTTCAAAATATGTTGGAAAGTCTATTGCTTTAATTGAAGGCTGGCAAAGAACATCGCCATATTCATCTGTAGACATTCTTGTACGAACAGTGCCTTCATAATCTGTGATCGCTTCAAATTCAACAGAAGTTCCTGGATAAAGTGATTCAAAATCTTTCTTATATTCCTGAAGCTTTGTATCAACAAGATCTGTTCTGTTTGTTAAAACTGTAATAACACCAGTTACTTTGCCTTTTATAGAATTCTCTTCCTTACCTTTTGAACAGCAAATGACTGATATTACTGTCAACACTGACACAATAATAAAACTTAATAGCTTTATTTTTTTCATGATTTCCTCCAGAAAAATATAATTTGATAATACGAGAAATAAGAGAAAACGGTTTCTCTTTTCTGTTTATTAGTATAGTTATTATCTTAATGAAGTCAAGAAAAACAATTGTTTTAAGTAAAAATTTTATATTAAAGTGATTTTTAACTTTTTTTTAATAAAGAAATCGTTTTCTTCTAAATTCAATAAATTCCTTGATTTCAAGTTTATTTAAATTTTTATATTTATTTTACTGCTAATGATAACAAAATATTAGTTCAACTTTTCATGATTTATAACAACTTTTTTATTACTATTTATCCGTTTGTTTGTTATTTTATTGATGTCATTTAGAAACAAAGACGTAGTACTTCGTCGAAATAAACGCGTTCGAGTTTTAAAATACAAATGCCGGCTTGTAGGTTTCTCCTCCTAATTTCCTACAGGCTGGCAGTTTTTTTTACAACACTATATCAGAATTAGTATTCTACAATGTCATAGCAATTTGAATGAATGATAACTAAGTAATTTCCGGCAGAAACAAGTGTGTTGCTGTAGTAATTTCCATCATCATCTTTTTGAACATCAATTTCATCTGAAATGTCAAAAGTTTCTTCGCCTATTTTATATGCAACTTGCACGCTGGCTGTTAAAGTTCCGCCGCCAACTCCAAACGCAAAATCTGTCAACTCAAATTTGTAAGATTTACTTTCTGTGCCTGTTTCTAAAGTAGAAATCATTTCTTTTTGCTCACTGTCATATGTTTTTACAGTAAGAGACAAATCTGTTATGTCCGAGCCTGATTTATTTTGAACAGTGACATACGTTACTTGCGGAAACTGGCATGAGCTTAACACAGACAATTCTAATACAAAAAAAATAGAACTTAATACGCTTGCAATAATTTTTTTCATTTCACTTTCTCCTCTAATTGATATATAAGTATAAAGTTTTTACTATTATTTGTATAGATTTTTTTCAATAGTCCTTTCGAGGTGTTTTCTTTGCAGTGCCATCTCGTTTTTCCCCTTCGGGCACACAATACGCACCTGCTTTTGTGTGTGTATAGATTTTTATAAATAAGCCAAAACTTATTTGCAGTTGCCGAAAACACTTTTTTTTATTAAATTTATCTATTAAATACTGCCTTTGTGCAGATCAACAAAATTTTAAACTTAACAAAAATATAGGAGTATGCAAAAAATGGCAACGTATCAGTTTCAAACAGAAGTAAATCAGCTGTTAAAGTTAATTATTCACTCTATGTATTCTAACAAGGACATTTTCCTTCGTGAAATTGTTTCAAACGCTTCTGATGCACTTGATAAATTAAAATATCTAACTGTTTCAGATGAAAAGTACAAGGACATTGTTTTTAAGCCAAGAATTGACATTACGTTTAATGAAGACAAAAAAGTTCTTACTGTTCAAGATTCCGGCATTGGTATGGACGACAAGGACTTGAGCGACAACTTGGGAACAATCGCACGTTCTGGAACAAAGGCGTTTATTGAAAAACTTTCTAAGGATTCAAAAAGCGAATCTAACTTGATTGGACAGTTCGGCGTTGGTTTTTACAGCGCGTTCATGGCTGCTGATAAAATTGATGTCTACACACGCAAGGCTGGTGGCGACGGAAAAGTATGGCACTGGTCAAGCAACGGAACAAATTCTTATGAGATTGAAGAATTAAAAACAGACAGTGAAGTTGCAAAACAGTACGGCTTTGACAAACCCGAAACTGTTGGCTCCGCAATTGAAATTCACTTGAACGACGAAAGCAAAGACTACGCAAGTCGCTGGAAGATTGATGACCTTATTAAAAAATACAGCGACCATATTGCATTCCCAATCTACTTGCACTACACACAGCAAAAGTACGATGACAAAGGAAAATCAACTGGCTCTGAAGACAAGATTGATCAGGTTAACTCTGCAAGCGCGCTTTGGAAACGCAACAAGAGCGAGCTAAAGCCAGAAGACTACAACGATTTTTACAAGACAATTTCTCATGACGGAACAGACCCGCTTATGTATGTTCATACACATGCAGAAGGAACTCAGGAATACACAACACTTTTCTATGTTCCACAGACTGCGCCTTTTGACATGTACCAGGCAGACTACAAGAGCGGCGTTAAGCTTTATGTAAAACGTGTTTTCATTACAGATGACGACCGTGAGCTTCTTCCTTCATACTTAAGATTTGTACGCGGAATTATAGACAGCGAGGATTTGCCGCTTAATGTAAGCCGTGAAATTCTTCAGCAGAATGTAATTCTTGATACAATAAAAACTCAGTCTGTAAAAAAACTTCTTGGCGAGTTTAAAAAACTTGGTGAAGACGCAGACAAAGCTCGTAAGAGTGAAAAGCCAACTGACGAAGAAAAAGCCACAATTGAAAAGTGGAACAAGTTTGTAGCATCATTCAACCGTCCTATAAAAGAAGGACTCTACAGCGACTACGCAAACCGTGATGAAATAATGGAGATTGTCCGCTTTAAGAGCACAGACGCAAAAGGAACAGGAGAAGGTGCTTGGACAAGCTTTGCTGACTACGTTCAGAGAATGAAGCCAGAGCAGAAGTCAATCTACTACATTACAGGCACAGATGAAAAGAATCTTCGCGAGTCACCATTGCTTGAAGCATACAAGAACAAAGGCTTTGAAGTTTTAATCATGGCTGATGATATTGATGACATTGTAATTCCTTCACTTGGAAAATACAAAGACTTCGATTTAAAAGCCGTGAACCGTGCCGGCAGCGATGAAGAGCTTGGTGTAAACAAAGACGAAGCTAAAAAGAAGGAAGAGGCATTTAAACCTGTTCAAGACAAAATCAAAAAGGCACTTGGCGACAGAGTAAAAAATGTTGTGTTAAGCAAACGCCTTTCTGACAGTCCAAGCTGCATTGTTGTTGACGAAAACGACCCTTCACTTCAAATGGAACGCATGATGAAGGCAATGGGACAAGGTGGAGCAAGCACTGTAAAGCCAATTCTTGAAATAAATGGTGAAAGCCCAATTGTCAAGAAACTTGAAGGACCTGTAAGCGACGACTTTGTAAAACAAGTAAGCGAAGTCTTGCTTGACCAAGCATTGCTTATTTCTGGAGCAGAACTTTCAGACCCTGCGGAATTTGTAAAATCTATGAACGCGCTGCTTTCTAAATAGTTTTATTCACTAAGCAAAAAAAACGGAATTCTGAAATGAGTAATCAAATCAGAATTCCGTTCTTGTTTTAAAGATATTTCTTTTATAAAAATTGTATTAGAAGTGCTTTTGCAAAAGAACAAATCTATTTATCTTCTTCCACCAGGGCACATACCACCATGTGGTGCTTGATTCATTTGACCATTGCCTTGTGGTGCCATCATAGGTTGTGGTCCTCTTTCTGCGGGGTTGCTTCTTGGCGGTTCACCGGAATCTTCTGAAATTGAAGATACTGTTGTTCCATTTGCATCAAATGAAACTGTAATAACATCAT
>JBAXYY010000065.1:0-14519 GCA_041670585.1 Treponema sp.
CAGAACAAGTGCCTCTTATATAAAACCAATCTGATATAACTGATGAAGCAGAAGGGTAAGAAATTGCAATTTCAGGAGAGGCTGTATCTACCTGCGCTCCCAATCCAATTTGGCATGAAAAAAAGACAACTGCCACCAAAGATAAAATTGCAACAAATAAAAATTTTATTTTATTCATAAAGATAAACCTTCCTTTTGCAATTTTAAAACAAAGCTTTTCTTTCATGACAATCTCCTATAAAAACTTAGGTCTTTGAAAATATCCTAAGTTATTTAAAAATCCATTTTCATAAACATGTCTAATATCTCAAATTTAACTATAACTTCAATTTCTTTAAAAACTCTTAAACAAGTCTAATCAAAATTCTAAATTTCCCTCTAAAGTAAAAATATTTTCTCAAAAAAAAAGAAAATTCAATATTCATTTAAGAATAATGATTCTTTTTAAAAATTAATTAGAAAGCCCTGCACTTCTTTTAAGAAATACAGGGCTTTCCAATTAAAGATTTCTATTTTTTAGAACACATTGGTCCTTATGCCAAATGAAACTGTAGGCACAATTTTGTTTGCATCATCGCTCGCAATATCAGATGGAATAAACCAAACCTGTGGCTCTATATAGAAAGCCCATGTCTTAAAGCGCTTCCATTCCTTTATTGTAACACGGGGGAATTCAATTTGAACTAAAGCAGCAGAAAGAACTTGTGCAACAGGCTCTCCTGTTGTGCGGTCAATAGCGCCAGACTGTGTAAAGTAAGAAAAGTTAGCGCCAACAGACAATGTTGCAGAAAGCCAGTCCCAGTCGCGGCCAAATAAATATCTAAACGGCAAATATCCAAGCTGTGCAATAATCTTAGCACCAACAATTCTTCCGCCAAAGCGAAGGTTAGACTGCTCAAGTCCAAGCAATGAAGAAATAAAATCACGCTCTTCCTGAGTGAACTGTCCGTAGTTAGCTTGAATTTTTACAGCGTTGTCAAATGCAGTAAGACCCACACCAACCTGCCACAAAGAAGCTCCCCAAACAGAACCGTCAAAGTACAATCCTTGAATAAAGCCTGGAACTTCGTAAGCCGCCTTGTCGCCCTTTCTTAAAGTAAGTGTTACATCTTTCAATGAAACATCATCGCTAGTTAAGCCAGAGAACTCAAGCTGCTGGTTATAATGTCCGCCTTCACCAGGAGAAATAAGCCTAATAGTAGGCTTTGTATGGTCAACTTGAACAATCAATCTTGTAATTGCATTTTCACCGTTCATCATTTCTGCCTTTATAAGCAAGAAGTGGAATCCTTCAGAAATATCTTCATTTTCCACACGGTACTGCCACTTGCCTTTCTTTTCTTTTGAAACAGCAGTGTAAGTTTTTCCGTTGTCAAAGCTAAGCATTACCTGCTTAATTGTCTTCTTTTCAATTGCAGCTCTCTTTTCTGGAGCAGTTTCCTTTGCCTTCAAAGCTTCAACTTCTTCGTCACTCAATGTGTAGCCCGCGTCACCTTTTAACATAGGGCGGTTCATAGCAAAGTCGCCGTAAGTAAAGTTGTCAAGAGTTACCCATGGACCAGACTTAGAATAAACAACATACTGCTCGTTAGAAATTATCTGCTTGCCAGACTCTGTAGTTGCAATAACCTTGTACTTATGCTGACCTTCAGACATCATTTCAACTTCTGACTTTGTTTCCTTTTCTTCGCCATCTACAGTCTCTGTGGTTTTTACAGTAACAGAAGGCTTGATTACAAATTTAAAGTAGCCGCTTTCTGTAACAACTGTTGGCTCAAGACCTGCGACAGTTTTGTCGTCAACATAAAGTGTTACGCTTGCAATTGGATCCTCTTCGCTTGTAGCAGTGCCGTAAATGTTAAACACACCATGGCAATTTTCACCGTTCAAAGGATAGAGCAAATCTACATTAGTTAGTGGCTTTGTCTTGTCAAGCTGAATGTTGCGGCTAACACGTGTAATGTTTCCTGCAGCATCTGTACCTGTAAGCTGAATGTTGTAGAAGCCGTTGTCAAGAGAACTTAAGTCAATTGACTGAGAAATAATTTCTGCTGGCACCAAGTCTGTGCGCGCAAGTTTTGAAGGAACAGACTTGTTAGAGTCAAGACTGCGTACAGTAATGTACAACTGCTTCAAACCAATGTTATCTGTTGTCTGACCGCTGAAGAATACATTCTTAGTTGTTTTGCTGTCGTCCAACGGAAGCTCAAGGCTCAAGTTAGGGCTTGTGTTATCAACGTTTATAAGTGATGAATACAAACCAGTAATATCGTAGCCGTCCCAAATCTTAACAAACACAACATGTGTCGCGTCTTGAATTACGCGTGTGTCAAAATTATATGTCCATTCTGTAGTTCCTATTGCGTCGTTAAAGCTAGCGCCGTTGTCTACAGAAATCTGAACTTTCTTAATGCCGTTCTTGTCAGAAGCAACACCCTTCAAAGTCACAGTGCCTTTTACTGTCTCGCTAATTACAGGAGCAGTTACAGCGCCCTTTGGCTCTTCAAGTGATATGCGGAATTTTCTGCTAGTTTCAAGACCTTTAACTCCGTTAATATCTTCTGCATAAACTGTAACAGAGTGCTCATTGTCTGTCATTGCAGAAAGAGGAACTGTCATGTTAAAGCTTGTGCCGTATTCCGGAAGAGCCTGATAGTCTCCGTCATCCATCTTGTACCAAATTTTACTTGGTCCATCATCATCATAAATAACGCCAGAAACAACAAAGTCTCTTGTTATTACTTCATTATCTACAGGCAAATGAATTTCTGCCCTTGGCAAGTCGCTTTCTGAATCAACTTTAAATTCCCATGTGTTTAAAGTAGCAACATTGCCAGCCTTGTCTGCAAAAGAGAATGTCATTGTGTTGTCAATTGGCTGCTCTTCTGTTCCAACAAATGTGTTAGACATTGAAGTAATTGGAATTTCAGTTGTGATTTTTTTATTTGCGCTTGTATAATTTACTTTGTTAAAACTTCCAGAATCTGTAACGCTAAACGCAATTACGTTTTCGCCGTTAACAACAGCCTCTGCGTCTGGAACAATAACTTTTACAACAGGAGCTTCTGTGTCTTTTTGAACTGCGTTGTTAAGTATTGTAATTTTACCAGAGTTATCAGTTGCCCTTAAATCAATAGGAACAATTCCATCAGCCAAAGCAGACAAATCTGTTGTAACTTTAAATGAGCCGTCTTTATTCAAAGCAATCAAATTCCATGTTGCTTGATTGTCATAGCTAAATTCAAGAGAAGCAATTCCGTTGCCGTCAGAAGCAGTTCCTTCAAGAACAAGCCTCTGCTGAATCCAAGACATAGCCACAGGGCTCTTAATTTCAACAGTAGGATTTGCAGTGTCAACAAGAAGAGTCACAGCATTTGAACTGTAAACCGCACCACCTGCATCTGTTACTTTTAAAACAACATCTTTATACAAGCCGTCTTTTGTTGCGTCTATTCTTACAAGATTGCCTTCGGAACTTGCAGCTAAACCTTCTTTTTCAGCAGCAAGAGAAACTGTAATTGGTGATTGAATATTTGCATATCCTGTTAAAGAAGCGCCGCCGTTTAGAATATATCTTGAGCGTGAAGTTTCATAAGTTACGCCATCTAGGACTGTCCAGTAAATATCTGCGCTGTCGTCTATGCGAGCTTCATCTTGAGTTCTAAGAACAAAAATTGTTCCCTTAAGATTGAATGTGTTGTTGTTAGAATTAACAATTGTTGCAGTAATATTTGTAATACGGGAAGGAAGATTCTGAAGAGGAATATCAAACTCGTATTCTTCACCGTCAACTACAGTGCGAATATTTTTTGTTAAAATTGTACCAGACTGAGCAACATCTCCGCCAGGCGCGTCTTCACCGCTAATCTGCCAGTCAACTTTGTTTATAGTAGAAGCGCTCTTAATTGTTACAGTTGCCTTGTGGCTTGCTTCTTTTTCAGCACCACGCTCCAAAATTAATGACATGCCGCTTTCATAAGGAGTGCCGTTTATATTGCTTATTCTTGCTGTAATGCCGCCAGATTTTGTAATTGAATAAGTTGAAGAAACAGGCTCTGTGCTGTCAAGTGTGCTCACTGCAAATGCAAAATTATTTTTACCAGGAATTAAGTCATCGCTTTTAAATACATCAAATGTTGCATTTGTATAGCCTTGGTAAACAGCCACTGCATACAAGTTGTTCCCCTGCAGCCAGTAAATTGCTGGAGCCGCTGGAGCTGGCAATGGAGGTGGAAGATTTCCGTCTGCGTCAGGCTCGGTTGAAGCTTCTGGAAGTGTCGCAATTTTTCTTACGTACACAGACTTTGTTGTGCTCTGGCCAGAAGCATTGCTTGAAATAACTTCAACAACAGACATGCCGTCTACAAAGTCAGAATTTTTTAATTCAATTGTAAACGCGCCGCTCTTTCTTAAAGAAACAGGCTTTGCTTCCGCTAAGCTAGGCACCGCGTTTGCAGTAGAAGAAGTAACAATTCCTTCTGGAGAATAAGCAACTTGCGCAGAAAGAATTCTATATGAAACAGTCACTCCGCTTGAATCTGTAGTGCCTTTTATTGTAACAGAATCTGCAATATCAACAGGTGTCTTTGAATCTTCTGTTGAATCATCTAAAGTAAGATTTGGTTTTTCTCCATTAGAAATAAAATAAATCTGACGTGAATTATAAACAGCGCCTTTGTCTGTTGTGACTCTAACAACTTCCGCTGCTGAACCGCCTTCGCCTGCTGTTAAAATAATTGAGTTTCCTTCAAAAGAAACAGTTGCAGCTTTTGTTGCAGGAACAAGTTCTGCCTTTTTAATATTGCCGCCAACAAAATAACCTGTCACTGGATTTTCTGCGTCATTCACTATAGCGCCGTCTTCCGCGACTGTTGAATCTGTAAAGTAAACGCCAGGTTTGTCTGTATAAACACGAGACAAATTCTTTATATAAAAATCAGCATGATGTTCTGTTGTTCTTTCAAAAACATCAGTTGCCTTTATTGTTAATTTTACAACTCCCCAAGGCAATGTCTTTAAAGGAATTTTCACATCAACTTTTTTCTCTCCGCCTTTAAGAGTGATTGCGTTTGACTCATGGCCTTCTGCTCCCCAAGAAAATTCATAAGTCACAGCAGAAAGTCCGCAAGTAGAAACTGCCGCTGTCTGGTAAGTCACATCTGCATCTGGGTTAACTGTAACGCCGTCAACAAAGTCTTTTGTATTTTTGCCATCAAAAAGAGTCGCCTTGTTAAACACAGGAGCAACGCCTTTTGCAGTAAATGTATTTGTTACTTTATTACCCACAACACCGTATTTGTCTGTTGCATAAACTGTAACTGTATGTGTTCCATTAGAAAGCTCGCCTGGAATTGAAGCATAGAAAACGCCTAGACAGTCAAATGTAGTTTCTTCTCCAGAGTCAACCTTGTAAGTTACACTTGCAACTCCGTCGTCGTCAGTTACACGGCCTCTAATAAAGAACGAGCCGTCTGTGCCTTCAACAGAACTGTCTGCTAAAGGTGATGAAATTGTAACAACAGGTTTGTCTAGCTCTTGATTTACTTTAAATGATTTTTTAACTGTAACAACGTTTCCTGCAGTATCAACCGCAGTAATGCTAAATTCAGCATTTTTTGAACCAATAGAATTTACTTCTTTTACCCAATAAGGGTTTCCTGCAATTAAATCAAAATCACCTGTTTCTCCACCAAAGTTCCAACTTAATCTTTGAATGCCGATTGTGTCTTTTGCAAAGCCTGCAACTGTAAATGTGCCATTCACTTCTTCATCTGCTGGTGAAACAATTTTTACATCAGGGCTTGTGTTATCTATAAAATACAAGAATGAATAAATGCCTACAGAGCCTGCTTTATCTGTTGCTTTAAACCAACATACAGCAGGACCGTCTGGAGATTTTCTTGTGTCAATTGGAACAGAGAAATCCCAATATTCCATCAAGCCATTTTCATCTGCTTCTTTAAGCTTTACATCTTTTATTTTCAATTCTGAAAAATACTGACCACCGTCAAGGCTGTACTCTAGTTTAGAAATGCCGTTACCGTCTTGAATAGTGCCATTTAAATCTATCTTGCTGCTTACAAGTGTGCCCATGCAAACATTTGTGACTGTTGTAACAGGCGCTCGTCTGTCTAGCTGCCATGTAAGTTTTACACTGTGACCTCTAAGACCGTTTACATCAGTTCCATAAACTTCAATTGTATGAGGTCCTTCTTTTAAACTGTTTGTATCAAGATAATAAGACCAGAAGTCTTTTCCTTCTGCTGTCTGAATGTTATCTTCATCGCCGTCAAAAATAATATTCACTTGCTGCACAGCATCATCATCAACACAAGTTCCAACTATATTTAAGTTTCCTGGAATTCTCATATTTTCAGAAGGGTTTGTAATGCCCGCAACAGGCAAGTCAGATTCTGTATCAATTTTGATATTATATGGACCTGCAATCTGTTCATTACCAGCCTTGTCTTTTGCTGTAACCATAATGTTATATTTTCCAGAAGGCTTCTGATTTATGTCAAAAGTTTCCTGCCAGCTGTTTTTGTCACCAACCGAACGATCTGTAACATCTTTTTTTCCACCAGCAAAAACGCCAGTAAAAATAAAGCAACAAATAACAAAAATAAATAAACCCTTTTTTGTCATAGACTTTTCCTTATAAAAATACTTTAAAATAGAGATATTAGAATTATCTTGCTTATTAGATATTTTGTCAAATTCATTATTGAATGTAAAGAAATTTAATTTGCTTTTTCTCTTTATTTCATTCATTTTCAACATAAATCTTCCTAAATCTATAAAAACCATAAAACAAAGTTAAATTTTCTTAAATCTTTACCTTATTTTATAAAGCTTTCAAATTTATAAACATTTTACAATTTTATCAATCTTATTAAAAAGACTAATACATTTTGTTATTGGCAGAAATTCTAGTATTCATGAAGTTTTTATGTTACATTAGAATTACAATGACAGAAGAAATAGAAAAACTTCAGCAGTATGTTGACGGAAGCAAAAAAATTGTTTTCTTTGGAGGGGCAGGTGTTTCTACAGAAAGCGGAATACCTGACTTTAGAAGTGTAGACGGTTTGTATCACCAGAAGTGGAACTGGCCGCCTGAAGAAATTTTAAGCTCTTCTTTCTTCTATAATAATACAAAGGAATTCTATAGATTCTACAGGGCAAAGATGCTTCTTAAAGGAGCAAAACCAAATGCCGCACATTTAAAGCTTGCGGAAATGGAAAAGGCAGGCAAACTTACAGCCGTTATTACACAGAACATTGACGGTCTTCACCAGGCAGCAGGAAGCAAAAAAGTCTATGAACTGCACGGCAGCACTTTACGAAATTACTGCACACAATGCCATAAATTTTTTGACGTTGACTACGTGATAAATAATAAAGATGAAAACGGAATTCCCCGTTGCGACAATTGCCATTCTGTTATTAAGCCAGATGTTGTTCTTTATGAAGAAAGCCTTAACGAAGAAACTATAGACAGCTCTGTAAAAGCACTGCAGGAAGCCGACATGCTCATTATTGGCGGAACTTCTTTGACTGTGTACCCAGCAGCCGGCCTTGTAAATTACTTTCGAGGGAACAAGCTTGTGCTAATTAACAGGGACCCTACTCCAAGCGACGGCATGGCAACTCTTGTAATACATCAAAAGATTGGCGAAGTTCTAAGCCAGATTCACGTCTAATTTTCTTCCAACGCAATACGCTGTGAAATTTTCTTATCAAGAGCCGCAAGTTCTTTGTCAAAATCTTTGCTAGCAGAGCCAGAAAGTATTTTGTCACAAGCGGAACTTACAAGTGTAATCTGCTGCAAAATTTCCTGCTCTAGCTTAGCGGCTGCAATATCGTCCACCATTGTAAAATTTGATATTGTTTGAACAAAAGAATTCAATTTATCTTTTTCAGAATTATATTCGGTTCCTAAAGTTGAAGCCTTCATTTTCATTGCATCAATTGATGTTTTTATTTGCATTATAAGAGAATTTGCTTCTTTAGATTTTTCATCTGCATTAGTTGAATGCGTTGGTGAAATATAACTGTAATAAACATTTAGAGCATATAAAAAAAGCAGCACAACTTCAACAACAATTGCTATTAAGATTTGAAAGACATTAAAAACAACAGACACAGTTATTCCAATTGAAATTATTAGAAAAATAACAGTGCCTAAAACTACAGTTAAAATAGACCTGTTTTTTTTAGATTCATTTTTGACTGGAATAAAATTTATAAAATGTGGGCACCATAAAACTAAATACATTCCCGCAATGCTTGCCCAAAGATATACTTTTTCATTAGACATTTTTGAAAATTGATTTATTAACAAACTTACTAATATAATTAAAACTAACCCAAGAACAAAGACAATACTTGAAATTATTTTTGACTTTTTGCTATGCATTAAAATCCTCCAAGAAAATCACTCTGTCCTCTGTATTCAAGCAAAATATGTTAGAAAAAACAGCCCGCCTTCATTGCTGAAAACGGGCCGCCTGTAAAGCAGAAGCAGCTGCCTGCCCCTGCCTACTCTCTGCTTAGCAAAGCTTATTTGTAAAGTTCAACAAGCTTCTGCAAGTGTTCGTAACGTAGCTTTGCAACATCTTCGCTCTTTTTAAAGAGGTAAGACGCTCTGTCTGGGAAGTTACGAGTAAGAGATGAATAACGTGTTTCATTGTTAAGGAATGCCTGGTATGTTCCGTCGCCTGGTTTTGAAGTAAGAGTAAATGGATTCTTTCCTTCTGCCTTAAGCTCTGGGTTGAAGCTGAACAAGTTCCAGTAGCCGGCTTTAACAGCTGCCTTCATTTCGTCCTGACAATGGTTCATGCCGCCTTTAACACCATGGAGTTCGCATGGAGCGTATCCAATAATTAAAGAAGGTCCGTTGTATGCTTCCGCTTCCTGAATTGCCTTAATTGCCTGTGCTGGATTTGCTCCAAGGGCAATCTGCGCTACATAAACATATCCGTAGCTCATTGCTATTTCAGAAAGTGACTTCTTGCCAATTTCCTTTCCTGCTGCCGCAAACTGGCAAACTTCGCCAATGTTTGAAGCTTTAGAAGCCTGTCCGCCAGTATTTGAGTACATTTCTGTATCGAATACCAAAACGTTCACGTTCTCTCCAGAAGCAAGCACGTGGTCAAGGCCGCCAAATCCAATATCATATGCCCAGCCGTCGCCGCCAAAAATCCATGCTGATTTTTTCTGCAAGTACTGTTTCTTTGCAAGAATGTCAGCGCACTCTTTGTTGCCTTTGTCTTTTTCAAGTTCAGCAATAAGAGCGTTTGTTGGCTCAACGTTGTCATTTGTCTTGTCTTTTGTTTCAATGAACTTTGCAATCGCGTCTTTTAAGCTAGATGAAGCATTGCTCTTTGCAACTTCTTCAAGTTCCGCAATAAGATTGTCGCGAATGTATTTCTGTCCCATGTACATACCAAAGCCGTGCTCTGCGTTGTCTTCAAACAATGAGTTAGCCCAAGCCGGTCCTTTTTTGCTGTCCTTGTTAACAGTGTAAGGGCAAGTAGCTGCAGGTCCGCCCCAAATTGAAGAGCATCCTGTTGCGTTAGAAATGTACATATGTTCACCAAAGAGCTGTGTTACAAGTCTGCCGTAAGAAGTTTCTGCACAACCCGCGCAAGAGCCTGAGAATTCAAGCAATGGCTGGCTGAACTGTGAACCAATTACCGCTGGCAAGTCTTTAGCTTCTGGCTTTTTGCTGATGTTAGCCACCAAGTAATCAAATACTGGCTGCTGGTCGGCAAGCTGTTCCTGTGGAACCATAGAAATTGCTTTTGTAGGGCAAACTGTTACACATTCGCCGCATCCCATACAATCAAGTGGAGAAACAGAAAGTGCATATTTGTACTGAGCAATCTTTGGCATCTTAGCTGGAACTGTAACCATGTTAGCAGGACCCGCTTTAACTTCAGCGTCTGTAAGAAGGTAAGGTCTGATTGTAGCGTGTGAACATACAAAGGCGCAGCTGTTGCACTGAGCGCATTTTGCACTGTCCCATGCTGGAACCATAACTGCTGTTCCGCGTTTTTCATAAGCAGAAGCACCAAGCTCAAACTGTCCGTCTGCGCAACTTTCAAATGCAGAAACTGGCAAGCTGTCGCCGTCCATAAGGCCAATTGGCTCCATAAGCTTTTCTACCATTTCTACAGTTTTCTTAGCGCCTTTAAGTGCTGGCTTTTTAGCATCTGGCTTTGCATTTGCCCAGTCAGCTGGCACTTTTACTTCATGAAGCGCGTTGCATCCAGCATCAATAGCCTTGCAGTTCATGTCTACAACGTCCTGGCCTTTCTTAGAGAATTTAGCCACAACCTTGTCCTTCATGTATTTAACAGCTTCTTCTGAAGGAAGAACGTTTGCTAATTTGAAGAACGCAGACTGAAGAACTGTGCTTGTGCGTTTGCCAAGTCCAATTTTTCCAGCAATGTCTACAGCGTCAACTGTGTAAACTTTAATGTTGTTCTGTGCAATGTACTTTTTTGCCTCTGCGTTAAGATGTTCGCCAAGCTCTTCGTCAGACCACTGGCAGTTAACAAGGAATGTTCCGCCTTTCTTAACGTCCTGAACCATCTTATATCCTTTGATGATATATGACTGGTTATGGCAAGCCACCAAGTCGGCCTGGTTAATATAGTAAGGGCTCTTTATAGGATGATCGCCAAAGCGCAAGTGGCTAATTGTAATACCGCCTGTCTTTTTTGAGTCATACTGGAAGTAAGCCTGAATGTATTTGTCTGTATGGTCGCCAATGATTTTTGTAGAGTCTTTGTTTGCGCCAACAGTGCCGTCTCCACCAATTCCCCAGAATTTGCATTCTACAGTTCCTGGAGCAGATGTGATTGGAGCAGGCTTTACTTCTGGCAAGCTCAAGTTTGTTACATCGTCAACAATTCCAATTGTAAAGCGGTCTTTTGGCTGTTTTTTAGCAAGCTCTGTATAAACTGCGAATACGCTTGAAGGTGGTGTGTCTTTTGAACCAAGACCATAGCGTCCGCCGCAAAGAATAACATCGTTAAGGCCAGCTTCACGCAATGTTGCAGAAACATCAAGGTAAAGTGGTTCGCCTAAAGAGCCAGGCTCCTTAGTGCGGTCAAGAACAGCTAATTTTTTGCATGATTTAGGAAGGGCAGCTAAGAATTTTCCGCCAACCCATGGACGATACAAGCGTACTTTGATAAGTCCAACTTTTTCGCCTTTCTTTGTAAGATAGTCAATAACTTCTTCTGCTACATCGCAAATAGAACCCATTGCTACTATTACACGGTCAGCGTCTGTTGCGCCGTAATAGTTAAAGAGCTGGTAGTCTGTGCCAATCTCTTTGTTCACCATAGCCATGTATTTTTCTACAATTGCAGGAAGAGCTTCGTAAACTTTGTTGCAAGCTTCACGGTGCTGGAAGAAAACATCGCCGGTTTCATGTGAACCGCGCATTGCAGGGTGTTCAGGATTAAGCGCATGGTCACGAAATGCTTTTACAGCGTCCATGTTGCACATTTTTTTAAGTGTGTCATAGTCCCATTTTTCAATCTTCTGAATTTCATGAGATGTACGGAAGCCGTCAAAGAAATTTAAGAAAGGAACTCTTCCTTCAATAGCCGCAAGGTGGGCAACAGGCGCCAAGTCCATAACTTCCTGTGGATCTGACTCTGCAAGCATAGCAAAGCCTGTCTGACGGCAAGCATAAACGTCCGAATGGTCGCCAAAAATGTTCAAAGCCTGTGTTGCAACGCAGCGGGCAGAAACATGGAATACAGCAGGAAGCTGTTCAGCGGCAATCTTATACATATTAGGAATCATCAAGAGCAAGCCTTGAGAAGCGGTGAATGTTGTTGTCAAAGCACCGGATGCCAAAGAGCCATGAACTGTACCAGAAGCGCCCGCCTCTGACTGCATTTCAATTACCTTTGGTTTTGTTCCAAAAATGTTCTTTTGACCAGCGGCTGACCACTGATCAACATAATCCGCCATTGGTGAAGACGGAGTAATTGGATAAATACCGGCTACTTCAGTAAACGCATATGCTACGTGAGCTGCAGCTGTATTACCATCCATTGACTGTTTTTGTCTGGACATGTAAATCCTCCTGTGATTTAGTCCCAAAATTATATTGGATTAAAATTTTTTTTATACTTCAAGCAAATGATTTTACACCGTATTTTTTTATTTTACAATAGAAAAAACTGTATTATAAAAAAAGCCGGCTCACTGAAAATAACAATGAACCGGCCTTCTCCATTCATCAACTTAAATTAAATCAATAAAAACATGCCAGCCTTAATTACATAAGCATTAAGGCTAACTTAAATTACTCTTTTACACCGCCAAGTGTAACACCGCTAATGATGTAACGTGACAAGAACAAGTAGACAATAAGAAGCGGCACAATTGCAATGCAAATAAGCATGTACACCTGCCCCAAGTCGAACTTCTGGTAGTCCGCGCTACGAAGCTGTGCAATAATAATAGGAATTGTCTTGCGTGTCTTCTTGCTAATAACAAGAGCCGGAGTAAAGTAGTTGTTCCATGAACTAACGAAGGCAAAAATTGCTTGAACAGCAATAGAAGGCTTCATCATAGGAAGCGCCACAATATTGAACGTTTTAAATTCGTTGCATCCGTCAACACGGGCGGCTTCTACAATAGAATACGGAAGTGTAGATTCCATAGCCTGATATAAATAGAAGAAAACAACAGGGGATGCAATAGCTGGAATGTACAAAGCTTCAAGATGACCCATTAAGCCAATTTTAGTAATAAGCTTTATAAAGCCCAAAGCAGAAATCTGGCCTGGAACCATCATAACAGCAAGTATAAACTTAAACGCAAATCCTCTGCCCTTAAAATGATACATGTACAAACCGTAAGCTGTCATTGCAGAGAAGTAAGTTGTTAAAACAGCAGTCATTATAGAAACGTAAATACTGTTAACAAGCGCATGGACAATAGGCGTATTTGCATTCGAAAGAACATTTTTTAAGTTTGTAATAAAGAATGTGCTAGGAATTGCAGAGAAACCTTTTGTAATTTGACCATGAACACGTGTAGAGTTGATAATCAAAATAAAGAAAGGGAAAATTGAAAGGAATGCAAGAATTATCAATAGAATATAGCAAAGCGTTCTTCTTACAGCCAAACTTGCAGCCTGGCTTTTTCTCTTTGGCAATTGTGTTTCTGCTGTCTGGGTGAAGCTAGTAAAATTAGACATTAGTTGCCTCCTTTCTTACCACTATACTGGCTCATTGTTGATTTATAAACCAGTCCGCTCAATATACCAGTCACTATAAATGTAAGAACAGAAACAGCTCCTGCCATACCGTAGTTCTTTGTATAAAGATGTTTGTTTAGATACATAATAAGTGTCATAGAAGTTCTGTTAGGATTTCCTTCGCCATTAGTTAAAATCTGTGGAACGTCGAACATTTGAATACCGCCAATCATACTTGTTATAAGAACATAAACAAGAATTGGAAGAAGAAGTGGCAATGTTATTTTAAAGAAAACTTGAAGCGGGGAGGCTCCATCTATACGCGCGGCTTCAAATAAGCTTTCATCTATGCCCATAATGCCAGCCATAAGTAGAATTGTTGTGTTGCCATACCACATTAAGAAGTTCATTGCCGCAACAAGCACACGAGTCCAGCTTGTGTAAGTTAAGTAGCGTATTCCTTCTGTTATAACATTTGCTTTTATTAAAATACTATTGATTGGTCCATCTGGAGAAAACAATGTAAAGAAAAGCATAGAGAATGCTGAAGCCATAATTAGGTTTGGCATATATATTACAGTTTTAAAAAACTGCTGACCTTTAATTTTAAGCTCTGTGTTTGTAAAGCATGCTGCGAGCAATAATGAAATAACAATTTGTGGAACAAATCCAATAATCCACATAATGATTGTATTGCCTGTATATCTTAGAATATCACTTTTAAATACAGAAAAATAATTTTGCAATCCAACCCAGTTAGGTCCGACTGTTGTTAATCCGACGTTGTAGTTTTCAAAGAAACTATAAAAGAAAGTTGAAAGAAGCGGAATTAATGAAAAAATGATATAAACAATAAAAAACGGCGCTATAAAGAAATAGCCCCATCTGTCATATTGAATAGATTTTACTTTTTTATTTTTTTTTGCATCTTTAGAAGTAACATTGCTTTCTAACTTATTTGTCACCTCAGGTTTTTGCATTAACGTTGATTTTTCTTGATTTTCTTTGGACATAAAATCCTCTTTTGTCTGTAGAATGGAAGTCTTTTAAAAAAAAGGCTGTCTAAAAAAATAATTTCTAGGCAGCCTTTATAAAATCTAGTCAGAAACTAACTTATTTTGTAAGGTTAGGATATTTTTCCATGATAGAAGTATAGAAATTGTTCCATGCTGTATCTTCGTCTACTTTTCCATTGTAGTAGTCTGCCATACAAGTCTGAATTGTTTCTGTCATACCCTGATCATAAGCTGACATGTTAGCCTTGTTGATGCTCTTTGCAGAGTCA
>JBAXYY010000066.1:0-14465 GCA_041670585.1 Treponema sp.
CAGCTTCTGATGTTTGCCTCTTCAGAAATGTAGGTTGAAAGGCCGTTAAAAACTTCGGCTTCCGACAATGAATAGCGGTGGTCTATTGGACTAATATTTTCAAAAATTGTACGTGTTTCCATGTGCTGATTATTACCGATTGGAGTAAAATAATCAACCTTTTATTTAATTGTCAATTGTGAATGGTTAATGGTTAATTTAAAAAAAATTCATAAAAAAATGCTTGATCCGGCGAAGTGGAAAATCGTCAGGAGGGTCAATAATTCTGGCGGTAACGGCGGGCAGAACGAGGCGACGTTGACACCTGCCGGTTTTCCGCTCCGCCCCATGTACACTCTTTATCTGAAATAAGATTTTCTTTTTACAATTTATAATTCGCAATTGACAATTAAATTTCTTGACCATGAAAAACGAATGTGGTATATTCCGCAAAAGACGGATTTTTTAAGGGCGAGACGTTCGGAGCAAATTCAAAGAATTTTACTTCAATCCGTAATTCTTAATTTTCAAAGGATGAGGTAGAAAAATTGTTCAACAGGAAGGAATATGTTTCTGATGCTGAATGGAACCGTTACTTGGAATTCTCTCAAGCATTGGAAACACCAAACATTGTAATCAATTTACAAACAATCAAAATGAATTTCATCAAACTAAGAGATTCATTCCCCTACGCGCATATCTATTATGCAGTAAAAGCAAACCCAGGAGCGCCAGTATTAAAACTTCTAGACACCCTTGGTTCAAACTTCGACATAGCAAGCCGATACGAACTTGACCATGTGCTTTCCTTAGGCATTTCGCCAGACCGCCTTTCTTACGGCAACACAATCAAAAAAGCAAAAGACATAGAATACTTCTACAAAAAAGGCGTTAGAATGTTCGCCACAGACAGCAAGGACGACTTAAAAAACCTTGCCCAGTACGCACCAGGCAGCAGAGTGTACGTCCGCATACTAGTTGAAAATTCAGTAACAGCTGACTGGCCCCTCTCAAGAAAATTCGGCTGCCACTCAGACATGGCTTACAACCTAATTGTAATGGCAAAACAAATGGGCCTAACTCCATACGGAATAAGCTTCCACGTAGGAAGCCAGCAGCGCGACATTGGACAGTGGAACGACGCAATCGCAAAAACAAAATACCTGTTCACCTCTCTTGAAGAAGAAGAAGGCATAAAGCTTTCAATGATAAACATGGGCGGAGGATTTCCTGCGCACTACATAACTCCAACAAACGAGCTAGCAGACTACGCAGGTGAAATAACAAGGTACCTGCATGACGACTTCGCAGACGACGTTCCAATGATAGTCCTAGAGCCGGGCCGTTCATTAGTTGGTGACAGCGGAATACTTGCAAGCGAAGTTGTGCTAATAAGCCGCAAAAACAACACAGCGCTTTCTAGATGGGTCTACCAGGACACAGGACTTTTCAACGGACTCATAGAAACAATAAACGAGTCAATAAAATATCCAGTCATAACAACAAAAGACGAAGAAGGAACGCGTGAAGGCGAAGTAATCTTAGCCGGGCCCACTTGCGACAGCATGGACATAATGTACGAAAATGAAAAGTACAAACTGCCGCTCACATTAACAGAAGGCGACAAGCTCTACTGGCTAAGCACCGGAGCCTACACCTCAACTTATGCAAGCGTCGGCTTCAACGGATTTCCGCCAATAAAAACATACTACATGGAATAATAATGGGAGCCTCTAAAAACTTCAGCTTTTAGAGGCAACTTTGAAAATGCGATGTTCTAAGTCGCGCTATTGAAGCAATTTAGAACTCGCAGGCATCTCAGAGAAATCACTGAAAGTGAGTTTTCTGAGATGCTTTTTTTTAGGGACAAGCCGTGTTCTTCCAGCCGGCGTTCCGTGGCTCGCTCACCGTTCGGTGCAATAAGCAGCAATGCGCCGCATTGCTGCTTATTGCACTGCTACGCACCACTCCATGCCGCAGTAGGCTTTTAGCGCAAGAACTAAAGGCGCTTCTAATAATAAAAACTCAAATTGCTTTTTCATTCATTTAATGTTATTCTTTAAATACACAATAATAAGGAGGCAACTTAAATGTCTGTAACAATTGTTGAAGAAAAAATAAGGCAGCTGCCTGAAAATTATATTTCGCTCGTTAATGATTATGTTGACTCTTTGCTTGAGAAAGTAAAAAAAATAGACGCGCTCCGTGGCTCCCTTTCTAATTACGCTGACGAGAACTTGCGCAAACAGGAGAAAGATGCGTGGCAAAAAGAGGCGGCGGAGAAGCATTTGAATGGCTAAACTAATTGATGCAAATGTCATTATCAGGTTTTTATTAAATGACATTCCAGAACAAACAAAAATAGCCTCTGATATTATATACGACGGAGCTTTTACAATAGAAGCCGTTATTGCAGAAGTAGTATATGTATTAAAAGGCGTATACAATCTTAGCAAAAAAGAAATTTCTGAAAAAATACTAGAATTGTTAGAATTAGTTGATATCGAACACATAGATGTTATGAAAAAAACATTCAAATTGTTTACAGAATCTTCATTAGATTTTGTTGACTGCCTGTTAATTTCATACAACAAAGTCTTAAGCGTTGATGTATTTTCTTTTGATAAAAAACTTAACAATAAATTATAACAAATATTTTTACCTACCAGCACCTGTAAAACAAACAAAAACAATATAAATTTACATACGCGGGATTGCAGTGGTTGCGTAAGCAAGTGCGAAGCACCGCAGGCGAAAGCCGGAGCTATGGAAAGCCCTATGAAAAAAAAAGTCCGGCTTGCCCGGCAGCTTGTAAAATATGCAACGTCCAAAAAAATATTTTAAATTTTCTGCGAATTTTTGTCATTTTTGAAATTCAGAACGTATATATATAGTAGGGATTTCTTGACTTCGCTAGGAAAACAAAGACAAACTTACTTAAATGGAGGCTTTATGCAAAATGCAAATGTAAATAAATGTGACGCGGACAAATTGTTTGAAGAAGGCGTTGACTACCCGCTGCAGAAAGCTGACGCTGAAGCTGATGACATTCAGTGCGACGACCAGGCGACTCTTGCGGCGCAAAAAGCGTTTGGCATTACGTACCTTTACCCGTGGCAGCGAATTGTTATTGCGAACATTATGGACAGCGCTTGTTGCGAAGAAAACGGCTGTGAAAGTGAAAAAGATGTTTCTGAAAACACAAGCGGCGCTTTGGAACAGCAGTCTGACATTTTTTGCAACGGCCGGCAGATTGTGCTTTTGCCAACTGGGGCTGGAAAGTCGCTTTGTTTTTTAGTGCCGGCGCTTTTATTAAAAGGCCCTACCCTTGTGCTTTACCCGCTGCTTGCTCTTATGTCTGACCAAAAAAGGCGAATGGACTCAGGAGGAATGGTGAGCGTTGTGTTCCGTGGGCAGCAGACTGCAGAAGAGCGTGAGGAAAATTTTATAAAGATAAAAAACGGCGCAAGGATAATTTTAGCAAATCCAGAGGTGCTTCAAAACGAGCAGCTTGTCATGCGTCTTTCCAAGTGCGGCATTTCTCACATTGCAATTGACGAGGCGCATTGTGTTAGCGAATGGGGCGATTCGTTCAGGCCGGCGTACCTTACGCTTGGAAAAATAATCAAGCAGCTTGGTGTAAAAGTTGTTACGGCGTTCACCGCGACGGCTTCTCCAGAAGTGCTTGCTAGAGTTTCTGAAGTGCTTTTTGACGGAAGCGCGCACATTGTTAGAAGCGACAGCGACAGGCCGAACATTCACTACACTGTAATAAACACTTACGCTAAAAAACGGACTGCGTTCAAGCTTGCACTTACTGAGCAAAAGCCGCTTATAATTTTTTGTGGAACAAGAAAGCACGCTGAGGACATGGCGCGTGAGCTTACCGCGTACTACGGAAGCGACAAGGTTAAGTTCTACCACGCTGGTTTGGAAAAAGAGGAAAAGACTAAAACAGAAAAATGGTTCTACCCAAAGACTGACGCAATTCTTTGCTGCACTTGCGCTTTTGGAATGGGAGTAGACAAGAAGGACATTCACTGCGTAATCCACTTGGACTGCCCATCTACTGCCGAAGCTTACATCCAGGAGGCAGGAAGAGGCGGACGTGACGGCTCAATAGCTAAGGGAATTCTTTTGTGGAGCTACAACGACAGCTTGAAGGGAGAGGAGTTTGCGCTAGGCACACGCGGACGTGTTCTAAAGACATTTGCGGAAAGCGCAACATGCCGCCGTCAGATTCTGCTTGACGCGTTGGGCGGTGAACAGGCTCCTTGCGACGGCTGCGATGTTTGCGAAAGAGGGGGACCCGCTCCATTTGCAGAAGACGCGGGCCGGGTTTTAAAGTACATACATCAGAATAGAAAACTTTATACAGAGGACGAGCTTTATTTAAAACTTGAGCATGAGTTTAATAAAATTGATTTGAAGAAGTTCGGCGTGAATATTTGGGAACATTCCGACATTGCGGAGATTCTTTCACAGCTTGAAAAGCAAAAACTTATTAGAACTTGCATTTGGCCGTGGTACAATAAAATTGACTGCGCTTTTTTTATGGGCAAAAAGGTTTCTGAATTTTACAGCGGCGCATTTTATAAAAAGCTCTTCCTTTTTCAAGAAAGAGCCTTGACTGTTATTAAGAAGATTATTTTTTTGAAGAAGATGCCGGAGCGCTTTTTGCAGAACTTGTTTTTGCACTTGAAGCAGCGGCTGTGCTTGCTTCAGAAGAGTCATCTTCATCTGAAGACTCGCCCTCGGAATTTTCAGCAGGCTTTGGGGCGGCCGCAACAGTTATGCGGGACTTACGAACCTTCGGGGGCTTTTTCTTATAATGAACAACGTAATGAACAATCTCAAGATAAACAAGGCAAAGCACGGTGACTATAATCACACGCTTGTCTAAGAGAACTTGTTTTGCTACGTCTAAAGCTTCTGCCAATTGCATACTGTAAATATCGGCATGATTATAAAAATAATTTAGCATAACTGTTGACTGTAATAACCTTTACCGCTAGAATTCGGCGCATGACAGGAATTGTTGATTACAATGCAGGCAACATTAAAAGTGTTGAACATGCTCTTGAGGCGTTGAAGGCGCCTTACTTGCTTTCTAAAAATCCGCTTGAATTAAAAAATTGCGACAGGATTATCTTCCCCGGAGTTGGGGACGCGTCTTACGCAATGGAGCAGTTGAAGCTTACAGGCTTTGATTCATTTTTAACTGACTGGGCTTCTTCTGGTAAACCCTTGGCTGGCATTTGCCTAGGCTCTCAGATTATTTTTGACTTTAGCGAAGAGGGCGACACAAAATGCCTTGGGCTTTTAAAAGGCAAGATCCGCCACTTTGAAAATATTTGGAAGGAGCGCTACCCTTCAGAAAAAGAGCATGAAGAGTCAAGTCTGCTTTACAACGAATTAAAAGTTCCTCACATGGGCTGGAATTCAATTACATTCTGCAACGGCGGCACAAAGCTTTTAAGCGGAGTTCCAGACAACAGTGATTTTTATTTTGTTCATTCTTACGTCATTCAGCCAGACGACCCTTCTATTATAAAAGCGTATGCAGATTACGGCGCAATGGTTCCGGCTGTTGTAGAAAAGGACAATGTTACGGCATTCCAGTTCCACCCGGAAAAGTCGGGCAAGTACGGACTTCAGATTTTACGCAATTATGTAAATGCTGATTTAGGCAATGTCTAAAGATTTAGGCTATGTCTAAATCACTTCACTAAAAGTAAAAGGAAAAATCAATGTTAAAAAAAAGAATAATAATTTGCTTGGATGTAAAAGACGGCAGGACAACCAAGGGCGTTAAGTTTCAGAACAACAAGGATATTGGCGACCCTGTTGAGATGGCGGCTGAATATTACAGACAGGGCGTTGACGAGCTTGTATTCTACGACATTATGGCAAGCGCAAGAGGAAGAGGCCCAATCCTTGATTTGATTTCGCGTGTTGCCTCCCAAGTTTTTATTCCATTTTGCGTAGGCGGCGGCATTGGCTCGCTTGATGATATTCGCTCTACAATTTTGGCAGGCGCAGAAAAGGTTTCGCTTAATTCGCAGGCAGTAAAAAATCCGTCTCTAATTTCCGAAGGCGCGCGTGTTTTTGGAAACCAGTGCATTGTTCTTGGAATGGATGCGGCCCGTGATGAAAAGATGAAAAGCGGCTACCGTGTTTTTATTAACGGCGGTCGTGTTGCGACAGAGCTTGACGCTTTGGAATGGGCACAAAAGGCTGTCTCTTTGGGAGCAGGTGAAATAGTTTTAAATTCAATTGATGCTGACGGCACCCGCGACGGCTACGAGATAAACCTTACCAGGATGATTAGTGAAAATGTAAGCGTTCCTGTTATTGCGTCAGGCGGCGGCGGAACTCCTAAGCATTTGGTTGATGTTCTTACAGAAGGCAAAGCAAGCGCGGCTCTTATTGCGTCCATGGTCCACAGCGGAGAGTACACTGTTGAGTCAATTAAGAAAGCGCTGGACAAGGAAGGAGTTCCTGTTCGGCTGTAATTTTTTCTATTCTGATATTGTAAAAAAAAGGTGCATTTTCTTATTTCAAGAAGATGCACTTTTTTTTATTTTACTATCCAGTCCTTAATCAAGGCCTTGCCCTTCTCAAAGCCAACTCCAATCTTAACAACCTTGCGCCTGTCAGACTTGTACGGAACCGCATACTGCTTGTCATCAATCTGTGCAACTGCCTCTTCCGCAGTGCCGTTAAGCTTGAACTCGAACACAAAGATAGCGTCCTTTGTCCAAACAACACAGTCAGCCCTGCCTTTTGCAGTATGCACTTCCGCCTGAGTGAACTGCCCCATCAGCTGGAACACAAGGAACACTCCTGTCTGGAATGTCTGCTCAGTGACTTCCCTCGGATTTCCATACACGCTGTAAGGGACGCTTGAGAGGATTGACTGGAGCCTCTGCATGAAGGAGTCAACATTGCCCTTCTCTACATCCTTCACAAAATTTTCCACATATGTTCCTGTCTTCCCTGATTCAACATTTGTCGCAACAGGAAGAAGGTTGTACAGAAAGCCGTACTTCACTTCATCGTTGGGAAACTTCAAGGTGTAGCTTCTGAATCGCTTGTCATAGTCCTTTATTGTAAGGTAGCCCGACTGGTACAAAAGAGGCTCAACGCTGCCTGTGTCGTACCTGTACTCTGAGAAGGCGTCCTCTGGGGCTGTAACTCCGTCAACCATCTGCCGTATGTCAAAGTTGTTTTTCTCAATTCCTTTTATAAGGAATGTTGGAGTGCCTGTCTGGAACCAGTAGTAGCGGAAGTCGCCTGAAGCGAACGCGTTCAACAAGCTGAACGGATTGTACATTCCCTCAGCGAACGGATAGAAGTGGTAGCCGTCGTATGTCTGCTGAAGCTTTGCAAGGCACTCTTTTTCTGTAAGCTCATTTTTCTTTGCAAGCCCTTTTATCTCTTCCTTGAAGTTTTTAACAAGCTCTGTTTCTGAAATGCCGCAGATTGCGTTGAAGGAATCCTGCATGCTTATGTCTAGAAGATTGTTAAGGTCGCTGAAAATGCTCACCTGCGCGAACTTTGTGACTCCTGTCAAAAATGAAAAACGGATATGAGCGTCATAAGATTTTATGACACCAAAGAACGCCTTCAATGTTTTTCTGTTAGACTCAAGAAGCTCAGGGGCGTCAAGCGTTTCAAGAAGAGGCTTGTCGTATTCGTCCACTAAAATTACTGCCTGCATTCCTGTCTGCCTATGTGCCTCTTCTATTAAATAGGCAAAACGCTCTTCTGGAGACCTGTTTTTTTTCTTGTCACCGTAGACTGCTTCCCACTTTTCTAGATACTGATTTAACACTTCCTGTATTGAATTAACATCTGTGTATTTTTTTGCGTTGAAGTCTATGTGGAACACAGGGTACACTTGCCATGATGCACGATTTTCCCTTTTGGCATCATCTTCCTCAAGCTTTTCTATGGCAAGTCCTTTGAACAAATCCTTCTTGCCTAGAAAATAGGACTCCAGTGTTGAAAGAAAAAGGCTCTTGCCAAAGCGGCGCGGGCGTGAGAGAAAGTAAGGAGATGAAGTTTTTACCAAATTCCACAAGAACATAGTTTTGTCAACATAGACACAGTTGCTTGTGCGTAACTTTTCAAAATTCTGTATGCCGATTGGCAGATTTTTTTCTTCTGACATGGCTTCATCTTACCATAGTTCTTGTTTTTTTTACAGGGTGCTTTTTTTTACGCCTGAATTACTTCTGTAAGATAGCGCGCCCTGTTGTTTTCAGTTTCAAAAACATCAACGGCGTACAGCAAAGCTCGGCTTTTCTTGCAGCCAGCCTCTACGGAAAGTTTGTTTTCCACAGCAGAAAGCTCTGGCATTTTTTCAAGAAGCTTGTCGTAAATATATTTCGCTATGCGTTCGGCGCTTGGATTTTGCTTGAACACAGGAAGATCGTTTAAGTTGGTGTGGTCCAAAGAGTCGCACACTTCCTTTAGGATTTTCTTTAGTTCTGTAAAATCAATCAGCATTCCGCCTTCGTCAAGCGAATCTCCACGTAGATGGGCATAAACTTTGTAGTTGTGTCCATGAAGCTTTTCACACTTTCCATGATAGTCCTTTAGAAAATGTGCGGCGCTAAAACTTGTTTCCACTCTTAATTCGTACATGGCTCTAGTATAACATAGAATTTCAAAAACGGATATTCCATAATATGCAAACAAAGAGGATATTTCTTTGAACTGAATTAGAAATAAAATCACTTTTCATAGACGCAGCTCAGCGGTCAACGGATTGGGGCCTGCCGCGGCTCTCGTGTCTATGAAATAATAAGTAAGAGCATGGATGCTCGTTGTTCTGGCAAGAATTACCGCTTGCATTTATTCTACAAAGATAATTTTTGCAGTGAAATAAAATAAAGGGACTTATTTTATTTCACAAGGCACTCTACCTATCGTCCATTGGGCTACTTTTACTAATTTGACTAAGTTATTCTTATTTAGTTTACAAAATATCCTCATTCATTTTTTATCATCAAACTCTTTTAATTATTTTTACACAAGAAACATGTGCTCATTTTCTAAAAGCAAGACAGAAGAAACACAATTTTCCAAAAATTTATAATTCAACATTAACCATTAACAATTGACAATTATTCAAGATTGATAATTAAAACAATAAGCGTTAAAATACCCATCTATGAAAAAGGCAATTAAATCATTACTTGGCTCGTTTGAGCACACAATAGTTGAATCTGACGGAGTAACAAACGCACAAAATCCGGCAGTTGATGCGGAAGTTGAAAGTCTTGTTTTTGACAGCAGGGATGTAAAAAAGAATTCGCTTTTCTTTGCACTGCCCGGCACTCACACAACTGGAAATAATTTTATTTCAGCGGCGGTTAAAAATGGAGCAAGCGCAATTGTTTTCCAGGACAGCTTTACTCCAGAAGAAAAATCAGAAATAAATTCTTCTATAAAAGAGAGCGGCACAAGCCCTGTCTTTATAAAAGTGCAGTCTTCACGTTTTGCAATGTCACCTATTGCATCAACTTTTTACGACAACCCTTCCAGCAAACTTTGCGTTATAGGAGTTACTGGTACAGAAGGAAAATCTTCTACAGTTTCTTTCATCTGGCAGCTCTTAAGGCTTTCTGGCTTTAAAGCAGGCTTTATTTCAACAGTGCAATATTCATTAGGCGGAGAAGCTGTTGACAATCCACAGCATCAGACTACACCAGAGGCACCTATTGTTCAGCGCGAACTTTACGACATGATTCAAAACAAGTGCACTTACGCTGTAGTTGAATCTTCTTCACACGGACTAAGCGTTAGAACAAACAGGCTGGGCGATGTTCAATTTGACTGCGGTGTTTTTATGAATGTAACTTTGGAGCATCTGGAATTCCACGGCACTTACGAACAGTACAAAAGCGACAAGGCAAACTTGTTCCGCGACCTTGACAAGTATTCTCATGTTAAAATGATTGACGGCAAAGAGACAAATGTTCCTTCCTTTGGAGTTGTGAATTTGGAAGACCCAGCGGCAATGTATTTTAAATCATGCACAAAGAAAAATGTGATTGGATTTACAACTGAAGGCAAGGCTGGCAAGCAGGCAGGCGAAGAGTTAAACGCAAAGCCTCTTCCTGATATTCCAGAAGACATGCCTTATTTGTCAGCAAGAAATATTGCGGCGGCACGTTACGGTTTGACATTCAGCATCCACCGTTTTGAAAACAGAGACTCTCTTCAGGACGGCAACAGGGTCATTCATGTAAAGGCACAGCTTCCTGGAGCATTCAACGCTTACAACATTATGGCTTCCTTGATTGCGGTTAAGGGAATGACAGGAAAATCTTTTGAAGAGCTTTCTGTTTTAGTTGAAAAGCTTATTCCTGTAAAAGGCAGAATGACTGTAATAGACAAGGGGCAGCCTTTTGAAGTGATTGTTGACTACGCACATACGCCTTCCTCTTTTGAAACAATCTTCCCACCAATTAGAAAACGCTGCTCTGGAAAAATGATTTGCTTATTCGGCTCAGGCGGAGAGCGTGACACAGAAAAGCGTCCTCTTCAAGGCGAAGTTGCGGCTAGGTTCTGCGACACTGTTATTCTTGCAGACGAAGACCCGCGCGGTGAAGACAGCATTGCACTTCTTGAAATGATTGCGGTTGGCTCAAGAAAGGAAGGCAAAAAGGACAACGAGAATCTGTTCTTAATTCCAGACAGACCAAAGGCAATCAGGTTTGCGTTCTCTATGGCAAAGGAAAACGACATAGTTTTGCTGCTTGGAAAATCACACGAAAATTCTATAATTTACAAAGACCATGTTATGAAATATGATGAAATAGCAGAGGCAGAAAAAGCTCTTGCAGAAATGGGGTACAAATAATGAATATAGTTTACTTATACGGCGGGCGTTCAGGCGAGCATGAGATTTCTTTAGTGTCATGCGCGGCAGTTGCAAGGAACACAAGTTCAGAGCATCACGTTGCTTTGATTGGAATTACAAAAGAGGGGCGCTGGTATTTGCAGAATGATTCTGTTTATGATGATTTAAAAAACAATCCTAATGCAAAACTTGCAGTAAATGTTGACGAGAAAAAATCAGTGTCTGTAATTCCAGGCGGCGGTAAGGAAAAAGCATTTTATTCTGATGGAAAATATATTCCATGCGATGTTGTGTTCCCAGTAATGCACGGCACTTACAGCGAGGACGGCACAATTCAAGGCTTGCTTGAAATGGCAAATGTTCCATACGTTGGTTGCGGCGTGTTTTCTTCTGCTGCAACAATGGACAAGGAAAAGACAAAAGTAATTTGGGAACAGGCGGGTCTTCCTGTAGTTCCATACTTCTGCTTAACAAGGCGCGACATTAACGACAGCAAGCATTACGACGAACTTGTTACTAAAATAATCAAAAAGCTGCACTTCCCTCTTTTTGTAAAGCCATGCTCTGCTGGTTCTAGCGACGGCGCTTCCAAGGCAACAAACGCAAAAGAACTTTCTTTCGCACTTATGGAAGCGTTCCAGTGGGACAACAAAGTGCTTGTGGAAAAAGCAATAAACGCGCGTGAAGTTGAATGCTCGGTTACAGGCAACAGCGTAACTGCAGACACTTCAAAGCCATGCACTCTTTTAAAGACATACGGCCCTGGCGAAATTGTTCCAAAGCATGTGTTCTACGACTACGACGCAAAGTACAACGACCCTAACGGCGCCGAGTTAAAAATACCGGCACTGCTTACAGAAAAAGACTTGAGCTACATAAGGGAAATCGCAAAAGAAGCATACTCTGCTGTAGACGCAAGCGGGCTTAGCCGTGTTGACTTTTTCATAGACAGAAAGACAAAGAAAATCTACTTGAATGAAATAAACACAATTCCTGGGTTCACAAGCATAAGCATGTTCCCAAAACTTTGCGAATCTTGCGGTTTAAGCTTTACAACTTTGCTTGAGCTTTTGTTCAACGAAGCGCTTGCAATGTACGACTCAAAGAACAAGCTCTGCACAAGCCGCTAGTTTTCAAACACGAAGTTACTTCGCTAACACGAAGTTACTTCGCTAACACGAAGTTACTTAATTTTACAAGAGGTACAAAATGCCAGTTCCACATGTTTATCCAGAAGGATGCGTATTCAACAAGCTTTCAGACATTCAAGGCAAGCACATCACTGTTATGGGCTTGGGCTTAAACGGCGGCGGAGAAGAAGCTGTGCGTTTTTTCCTAAAGCACGGCGCATACGTAACTGTAACAGACATGAAAACTGCGGAACAGCTTGAGCCAACAATTGCGTCTCTTTCCAAGGACACAACTCTTGACAAGTCAAAGCTCACTTACGTTTTAGGCCAGCACAGGGTTGAAGATTTTTCAACTGCTGACTGTGTTATAAAAAATCCCGGCGTAAAATATGAAGGCAACAAATATCTTGCGGAAGCAAAGGCAATAGAAACTGACATAAGCATTTTCTTGCATTTTACAAAATCACCAATTATTGCAGTGACAGGCAGCAAAGGAAAATCAAGCACTGTTAGCGCAATAGACTTTGGCTTACGAGAGGCAGGCTTCACTTCTTTCTTAGGCGGAAACATAACAGTAAGCCCTTTAACATTCCTAGAAAAAACTGACGGCACAACTCCTGTAGTTCTTGAGCTTTCCAGCTGGCAGCTTGCTGATTTGCGTGGAAGAAATTCTTTAAAGCCAAAAATCGCAATCATCACAAAAATAGTTCCAGACCACCAGAACTGGTACGGCGACATGGACAGCTATGTTGAAGATAAAAAGCTAATTTATAAAAATCAAACTAAAGAAGATTTTACAATTCTAGATTTTGACGAAGATGACTATTTAAAAGATTCAGCGTGTCCAAAGCTAAACTGCAAATGCTGGGGAGACTTGTTCGCTTCAGAAACAAAAGGCACTGTATTACGCTACAGTAAGAAGCCTATGCCTACAACAGTTTTTGGAGTGTGGCAAAAGCAAACAAAAGACGGCGTCATTGGCATGGAAAGACTGCCTGAAAATTTAATGAGCCAGTACGCGCAAAAGCACGGCATTTCTGAAGAGCAGATTATGGGAAGCCTTTACGTTCCTGGCGACCACATGAAGGTTAATGTTTTAAATGCAGCGTTAACCCAAAGGCTCATGGGCATTTCACCAGAGCAGACAATTGCAATAATGTCTTCATGGAAGGGCATTCCACACAGGCTTGAGCATTTTCTAACTTGGACTTATAAGAATGATAATTCCATATCACGAGATGTTTTATTTTACAATGACAGTTGCGCGACAGTTCCAGAAGCTGCGGCCGCTGCCTCTCAATCTTTTGAACGAAGAGTTATTTTGATTACCGGGGGAACAGACAAAGGCCTTGACTTCCTGCCTCTTGCAAAAGCTATTGCTGGAGAGAACTCATCATATGAGCCGCTTGAAACATACATGCTTTCAGGAACAGGCACAGACAAAATCACACCACTTTTAGACTCGCGCCATATTCCATACGAAGGCCCGTTTGACAGCCTTGAAGTTCTGCTTGGAGTTTTAAAGGCGAACATAATGTCGTCTGACAGTGAAAAAGTTTATGGAGTGCCTGACAAAACAAAACCTCTTGTTGTAGTGTTCTCGCCAGGGGCAACTTCATTTGGAATGTTCCAAAACGAATTTGACCGTGGCGATAAATTCAAGCAAGAAGTTAAAAATATTTTTCAATAAATATAGTCATCACAAAAAACAGCTGTTCTTTGTGATGATATAAAATTACATTGCGGCCTTTTCTTCTCCAAGGCTCTTAATGTTCCTTTCAATAAGCTTTGTATTTTCAAGAAGCTGGTCAGTTTCATTTTGCACTGATGAAGTAAGCTCGTTAATGTTCTTAAGCGCAATAAGAACTTGCTGCCCGCCTTCATTCTGTTCTGAAATTGCCTGCTTAACAGCAAGCTCTTGGTTCATTACAGTCTTTGAAAGATCAACAACATCAGAGAAGCCTTTTTGCGCGGACACTGTAACACTAAATGTGCTGTCAATTAAAGATTTTGTTTTTTTAAGGACAGTTGCAATCTGCTTGGCCTCTGCGCCTGAATTTTCAGCAAGCTTTCTTATTTCATCCGCAACTACAGAAAATCCTTTTCCAGATTCGCCAGCATGTGCCGCTTCAATTGCTGCGTTTATTGCAAGAAGGTTTGTCTGGCTTGCTATTGTCTGAATAACAGAGCTCATTTCCACAAGACCATTTGAATTTTTTTCTATGTCGCTAACAAGAGCGCTTATGTTAACAAGATTCTTATTTCCGTTTTGCGCTGCCATGTCAAGATTTGTAACAGCGGCCGCATTTTTTTCAAGAATGCTGTTTATTGACTTGATGTTCGCAATCATTTCTTCTATTGCAGAAGAAGACTCTGTTACACATTCAGTCATATTGTGTGAAGCGCCTACAAGATTTGAAACCTTGACTTCATTTTCCTCTAGCTTATCACCACTTTCATTTGCAACACGTTGAATGCTA
>JBAXYY010000067.1:0-14359 GCA_041670585.1 Treponema sp.
AAATATATAAGCATAGGAATGCGTATTGAAAAATCAAAATGATTATGAGCCTTTTGTTTCATATTAAATGAATTGTAAAGCAATCTCTTGCTGAAAAAAAATAAATCACTTAGAAAGAGAACAGCCGTATTCTTTAATGCATTTCTTAAGTTCGCAGATGTAGTCCTTTGCGCACTGGCTTAAAGAAGTTCGGCTGTTTGTTATGTAGCCCACTGTCATGCTGTCGTCAACTTTAAGCGGTACAGAAACAATCTGTGAGCCGTTCAAGTCGCTTGTTACAACACCGCTTGAAATAGTGTAGCCGTTTATTCCTATAATCAAATTAAAAAGAGTTCCTCTGTCGCTAACATGAACGCATTTTTTATGAGGGACAGTGCTTTGTATTTCTTCGGAAAAATAGAACGAGTTAAAATCACCTTGCTCAAATGAAAGATAAGGGTACGGCTCAAGGTCTGCGAATGTTACAAACTTTTTCTTTGCAAGGTTGCATGAACCGCTTACAAAAACATGAGGCTTTGCCTTGAACAGCGGAGTAAATTCAAGCATACTTTCTTTCATCAGCTTTGTAAGAATTTTGCTGTTAAAATCATTTAAATAAATTATGCCGATTTCACTTTTCATATTTCGAACATCGTCAAATATTTCAGAAGTGCGGGTCTCACGCAAAATATATTCATACTCCGCAGAATCAGTTTTATTAATAAGATTGCAGAACGCATTGACCGCAAACGCATAGTGCTGTGTTGAAATTGAACAAAGCCTGCGTGCCGGTTTTTTATTCATGTAGCGCTTTTCAAGAAGTTCTGTTTGCTCAACAACTTGCCGAGCGTAAGACAAAAACTCAGCGCCGTCCTGTGTAAGCGAAATGCCTTTTGTGTTACGGCTAAAAATTTCAATGCAAAGTTCTTTTTCAAGTTCCTTTACTGAATTTGAAAGTGCCGGTTGTGAAATGTAAATAGCCTCTGCCGCCTGCGTAAATGAACGGCATTCTACAATTTTAATAATGTATTTTAACTGCTGCAGTGTCATGGAAAAAAGAATACAGACAAAATAAAAAAGTGGCAATGAGGAGAATGTTATGAGTGATATTTTTTTACACTCCGAACAGCGCTTTAGCTTCGTTGTCAGAAATAATTCTGCTGCTTTTTACATCAGCGTTTGCAATCATTTTGTCCAGCCTGTCTTGAATTGCGTTTCCAATTAAGCTGTCTGTGTCAACTCCGCGAAGTTTAAAAAACAAAAGTGGCTCTGTGTCAAAGCGGGAGCCTATTGCGTAAAGAACGGCGGCTACGTGTTTGCACATGTCGGCAACATCTGGGCAAGTGCAATCAAAGTGAATGTTCGCCATGGAAGGAAAGAGTCCTCCTTTTTTTTGTGTGAACAATTCTTTTAAGTCGTCAGGAAAGTTTCCACTTATTAAGTCTTCTAAGTTTTGTATTTTTGAAGAGCATTTTGAAATTACATTTTTGTATTGTTCGTCTGTTAGCTCGTCTATTCTAACCCTTACTGTATAAGGCTTTGAAGAGCTTCCTTGAACTAATGCACGTACACTTCCAGTTTCAATTTGCAAGTCAACAACGCAATTTGCCTTTACATATTTTCTTCCACGTTCAAGACGACTTGTGTAATCTGCGTAAAGCTCAAGGTTACTGCACCATGCTTTTCCCCACCAGCTTTTTGCAATAACTTTGCTGTCTAAAAAAACAGGTGAAAGTTTATTGCCTGCAGCTTTTTCTTTTTCCACATACTCTTGTGCTTTTGCTTTTAATTCTTCAACGGAGGTGTAATGAAAATTGTTGTAATAATCGTAATTATAAAAAGGCATTACTGTTCCTCCAATGTAAGAAGTTTCATAAGCTGATCGTTGTTCATTTCTGTAATCCAGCTTTCACCTGATTCCGCACCGATTACATTTTGCGCAAGTGTTTTCTTGCTTTCTATAAGCTCGTCTATTTTTGCTTCTATTGTTCCACGGCAAACTAGCTTGTGCACCATTACATTTTTTGTCTGTCCAATTCTGAACGCTCTGTCTGTCGCCTGATTTTCCACTGCGGGGTTCCACCATCTGTCAAAATGAATTACGTGGTTTGCGTTTGTTAAATTTAGTCCAGTGCCCCCTGCTTTTACGGAGATTACCATGTATGGAATATATTTGTCACTTTGAAATTCTTCTACCATTTTGTTACGCTTTGCAATTGATGTTCCACCGTGAAGAACAAAACCTTCTGCTCCAAAAATGCCGCTTAAAAATTTGCTAAGCGCAGTTGTGATTTCTTTGAACTGAGTGAACACAAGTACTCTTTCGCGTTTTTCATAAATTGTTTCACACAAACTTCTGAGCATTTCAAATTTGCCGCTGTCACTTTCTGCGTAAAGTTCTTCGCCTGTATATTCGTCAGGGTGATTGCAAATCTGCTTTAGCTTGCTAAGAGATGCTAAAACCAAGCCACGCCTTTTCATTGGGTCGTCTTCTAATTTTGTTTTTTCAAGCTGCTTAGAAAGTTCATCTACATATTTTTTGTAAAGCACTCTCTGTTTTTTAGAGAGCGTTACATAGTCAACCATCTCAAGTTTTTCAGGAAGGTCGCTTATAATTGTTTTGTCTGTTTTAAGACGGCGCAACATGAACGGACTTATCATAGCTTTTAACTTTGAGTAGCCTTGCGGATTGTCTTGTAAAGTTTTGCAGTATTTTTTAAATTCATTGCTACTTCCAAGAAGACCTTTGTCTAAGAAGTCAAATATTGACCACAAGTTAGAAAGATCGTTTTCTATTGGAGTTCCAGTAAGCGCAATTCTGTTTTTGCAATTAAGCAACTTTATATTTTTTGTTTGTTTTGCAAGTGGATTTTTTATAGCCTGAGCTTCATCAAGAATTATTGTGTTCCAGTCAGTGTTTATTACAGTCTCATTCTTTGAGACCATGCTGTATGTTGTTATGTAAAGAAAATGCTTTTTATTTTTTGTTGATGTACTTTTTATAGAGCTGTGTAAAATTTCAACAGGCATAAGCGGTGTGAATTTTTTACATTCGTTTTGCCAGTTTCCTAAAAGTGAAGCGGGCACTACAAGAAGAATTTTTTCTTCTGGAGAAACTGCCCTTACAGATTCAAGGTAAGCAAGCACCTGCACTGTTTTTCCAAGTCCCATGTCGTCCGCAAGGCAAGAGCCAAAGCCGTACTGCTCCATTTTGTTAAGCCAAGAAAACCCTTTTGTCTGGTAAGGCCGTAATGTTGCTTTAAAACTTTGTGGCAGAACATTTTCACTTTTTTCAACAGGTGAGCGTAATGAATTAAGAATCTCAGAAAGCCATGCGCCGTTTGTAACAACAGGCTCTTTGTTGTTTTCATTTTCATCAGAAGAAGATTTTAAATTCATACGAAGAGCGTCAATCATAGCAATGTCGCCGTGATATTTTTCCATCTCAAGCAAAAGTTTGTTGAGCTTTTCATGGTTCACTTCAATCCATTTGCCTTTTATAAAAGCAAGACCGTCTGTTTGCGTAAGAAGTTTTTTTATTTCTGCTGCAGTAAGTTCTTGTCCGTCTGCTTCAAGATAGCCGTCCATGCTTAGAATAGAATTAAGCCCAAGCAATGAGCTTTTATTTTCACCAATTTTTACACTAAGGCTTACGTTTTGTTTTTTCTTTTTCCACCAGTCAGGTATTCGGCAGACAATTCCTGTTTCTTCAATTTTAAAAACTGACTTTAATATTTCATACGCTTCTGAAGATTTTAATCTTAGAGGATGAAACATTTCGCCTTTTTCTATAAACTCGTTTATTAAAGGGCAAACGTCTCCTGCTTGGTTAAGGCAAGAAAGAAGCTCTAAAATTTTATCGCGGTTGCTTTTATATTCTGTAAGCGCATATTTTAACGGCACATGTTTTATGCTTCCGTCATCTGTTTTTGTTGAGTAAGTTGCAAGAAATGAAAATGGAAAATTGTCATCATTGTGGTTTTCAACAAGATGAAAGAAAATCTTTTCCGCAACTTTTAAATGCTGGCTTTTTTCTGCAAGATAAATTGCGACAGTTCCAGAATAATTTTTTATTTCTTTTGAGTAACATTCGTTTAGTTTTTGCCAAAGATTTTTTATCCAGTCGAAGTTAACATATTCAGAACCAGGCGCGAACGGCAGGCTGTTGAGCAAATCTTTTACCGTGTCGTCGTCAAGTGCAACTAAAACTTTATCGCGTAAAAGTTCAATGCCCTCTGTCTTAGAAAGTAAAGTAAGAAATGTGTCTGCAGTTTTATATAAGAATTTTTCTGCTTCGTCAAAATAAGACGGCTCGTTTTCAAAGCCAATGTCATACAAAGATTGCACTGGTGAATCTAAAAATTTACCTGTGTACTTTGCGTCATCAACAGCGAACAGTGTTGGAGTAAATCTGAATTTTAAAATAAACTGAGGCGTTTTCATTTGTTAAATATTTATCATTTGATATTTTCTAGAGCCCATGCCCATTTTTTCTGCATGTTCAAGTTGTGAAGTCCAGTCAGTTGTGGGGTGAACATCTTTTGCCCAGTCGTTATGGCTGTGCTCACATTCGTCCATTATTGTTCCATGAAGCATTGGCTGTTTTAGCATTAAGTCAGTGCAGGCCTGGTCCAATGCAACTGCGTCAAATGAAGCAAGCATTCCTACGTCTGGAATAATTGGAGCGTCGTTTTCTGAATGACAGTCGCAGTTTGGAGAAACATCAACAATAAGTGAAATATGAAATTGCGGTCTGCCTTTTACAACTGCCGCGGCGTACTCTGCCATTTTGTAACTTAGCATTTCATTTGAATCGCTTGTGCCAGGTTGTGTTGCGTCTTTTGGACAAACGCCAAGACATCTTCCACAGCCAACACATTTTGAATGGTCGATTGAAGCAACTCTATGTTTGCCATCTTCTGTTTTAGAAAATGAAATTGCATTTTGTGCACACACTTTTGCGCACTGTCCGCAACCAATACAAAAGTTCTGAGCGACAACAGGTTTGCCAGAAGAGTGTTGCTCCATTTTTCCAGCCCTGCTTCCACAGCCCATTCCAATATTTTTTATAGCGCCGCCAATTCCAGTGCATTCATGTAATTTAAAATGAGTTAATGAAATAAAAATATCAGCGTCCATTACAGCTCTTCCAATTTTTGCTTCCTTAACATATTCACCTTCTGGTAAAGGAACGTAAACTTCATCTGTGCCTTTTAGACCGTCAGCAATTATTACATGGCAATTAGTTGCAAGTGGATTAAAGCCGTTTTCATAAGCAGTGTCCAAATGGTCAAGCGCATTTTTTCTGCCGCCAACATAAAGAGTGTTGCAGTCTGTAAGAAATGGTTTGCCGCCTAAAGATTTTACAACATCAACAACAGCACGTGCGTAGTTTGGTCTAAGGTATGCAAGATTTCCTTTTTCTCCAAAGTGAAGTTTTATCGCAGTGAATTTATCATTAAAATCAATTTGTCCAATGCCCGCAGTTTTTATTAAACGAGTGAATTTTTGAATTAAGTTTTCATTTGAAGTTGTTCTAAAATTTGTAAAGTATACTTTTGAATTTTCCATAAAATGCCTCTGTAAAAAATGTTAATTTGATAAATTGATTATAAAAGTAGTTGATAAAAAACGCAATGAAACAAATGCCATAATATAAAAAATGCGTTATATTATTATAGTTAAATAGGAGCGTATATGAAAATAATTCACTGTGCAGACTTGCATCTTGATTCAAAAATGGAAAGCAATCTTTCTAAAGAAAAAGCAGATGAGCGTAAAAAAGAATTGCTACAATCTTTTATGAACATGGTAGAATATGCTGCTAAAAATGAAGTACAAGTTATTTTAATTGCAGGTGATTTATTTGACACTTCAAGCACTCAAGCTATTCGTATAAAAAAACAAGTTGCTTATGAAATAGAAAATAATTCACAAATAACATTTTTATATTTACGTGGAAATCATGACAAAGATGATTATTTTGCCTCAATGGAAAATCCTCCTAAAAATTTAAAATGTTTTACTGATGAATGGACAACTTATAAAAAAGATGGCGTAGCAATTACAGGACGAGAATTTACAAATAGAATTACAGACAGCACTTATGACGAACTTAATCTTTCTCCAAATGAAATAAATATTGTAACAATGCACGGTCAAATTTCAAATTCTGACGGCAAAGATGATGCTCCGCTTATCAATCTAAAAAAACTTGCAAATAAAAATATAGATTATCTTGCTTTTGGACATATTCACAGTTATCAATATGAAAAATTAGACTCAAGAGGAGCTTGGTGCTATTCAGGCTGTCTTGAAGGGCGTGGATTCGATGAATGTGGAGAAAAAGGTTTTGTACTTTTAGAAACTGATGGTAAAAAAATAAAACATACTTTTATTCCATTTGGCAAAAGACAGTGCCATTGTATTGAAGTTGAGTTAAAAGGCGTAATGTCATATTCAGAAATTCTAAATAAAATAATAGATGAAACTTCTTCTATTCCTAAAGATGATTTGGTAAAAGTAGTTCTAGTTGGTGAAATTTCGGAAGATACAGCAATTGATATAGTAGGTTTTACGCAACAGCTGGATCAAAAATTTTATTTCTTTAAGATTGAAGATAAAACTCAAACAGAAATTGACTATAGAAAATATGAAGGTGAAGTTTCCTTAAAGAGCGAATTTATAAATTATGTAAAATTACAAAATATTTCAGATGATGAAAAAAATAAAATAATTCTAACAGGACTTAAGGCTTTAGCTGGAAAAGAAATAGGAGAGTAAATTATGATAATAAAGCAATGTTATATAGAGAACTTTGGAAAATTTTCAAATAAAACTTTTGATTTTAATAATGATTTAGTTTCTTTAAATGAAGAAAATGGATGGGGTAAAACAACATTGGCAGCTTTTATAAAAGCAATGTTGTACGGCATGGATGAAAATAAGGGCCGTTCAAAAGTATTTATTGAAAGAGAAAAATATCATCCATGGCAAGGTGGAAACTATGGTGGCAGCATGGTTTTTACAGTTGGTGAAAATGAATATAAAGTAACGCGTATATTTGATGAAAAGAAAAAAAAAGATGACAAGTTTGAATTAACAGATATGAAGTCAGGCAAACGTTCAAGTAAATATTCAGAAGATATTGGTAAGGAAATATTTGATATTAATTTAGATACATTTGAACGTAGTGTTTTTGTTAATCTAGATGATGATAAAATACCTTGTGGCACCGCTGATATTACTACAAAATTAACTAACCTTGTTACAGCTACAGATGATGTTTCTAATTTTGACAAAGCAAATAGTATTCTAGAAAATAAATCAAAAGAACTTAAGTCTTCACGAGTAAGCAGTGGAAAAATAAATGAGCTTTTACAGAAAATAACTGATGATGATAATACATTAATTAGTATTGAAGATAAAGAAAAGAATGTAAAAATTTGGCAAGGTCTTGTTGATAAACAAAATGAATCTATATCTGAAAAAAATAAAAATATTAAAAAACTTCAAGATGAATTTTCATTAAGTGCAAAATATAAAGATAAAGAAAAATATCTTTTATTAAAAAAACAAAATGAAGAGAATATAAAATCTCAAAAACAAATTTTAGATTTTTTTAATGGAAAAATTCCAGAAGAAGCAACTCTTGATTCTATATCATCAAAATATAATGAATGCAAAGAATACAATACGTTATTAAAAGAAAATCCTGTTACAGAAGCGGACCGATTGTCATGTAAAGAAATAAATTCTTTCTTTAAAGGAGATATTCCTTCTACAGATGAAATTTCTTCGTGCCAAAAATATTTTGATAAATACAATTCCTTACTTCAAGAAGAAGCTAAGCATGAATTGTCTGAAGATGATAAAAAAGAATATTTAAAATTAAAAAACTTATTTGATGGTAAAAATATAACTTCAGACAATATAGATAGTTATTTATCTGATTATGAAAAAGTGCAGAATTTGAATAATGAAATTTCTTTATTAAAAGAAAATAAAAATTCTGCTGAAAATGAACTTTCTAATGCAAATAATAAACAAAAAAATATTGTAAAAATTTTATTCTTTGTATTAACAGGCGTCTTTTTAGCAGCTAGTATTCTTTCTTTTCTTTGTATTAAAAAACCCTTATTCAATATAGCTTCAGGCTTGGTTATTGCAATTTGTTTTGGAGCATTGTCAGTAATTTCTTTAGTTTTAGGCATTGTTAAAAAAAATCCTAAAGAAAATGTTACTGATAAAGAAAAGGCAATAGAATATATTTCATTGAAAATTAAAGAAAAAGAAAATGAATCTTTATCACTTCAAAAAGGATATATGGATTTCATTTTTGAATTCTATAAAGAACAAAAAAATATTTCTGTAACAGTTTTGTTAAGTAATATAAAAAATGAATTTACACAATTTCTCAAACTAAAAAAAACAATGCAAGATTATGAAAACTGGGCTTCATCACAAACTGTAACTTCTGAAGATTTTAAAAAGAAGATTCTTGCTTTTGAAATAAAATATAATCAAGTACAAGATGTTTCCATGATTTCTTCTATATTAGATGTGCTTCGCGAAAAAATTAACAAACTAACTGATTTTGAAAAGAGAATTAAAGAGTTTGATAAAAACAAGGAGTTATTTACTTTAGCAAAATCAGAATTGAATGAATTTCTTAATTTGTATAATACAGATAAAACTCAAAACTATGAAAAACAAATTCAAAATTGCCGTGAACAAAAGCGTGATTTTACTCAGCTAGAAGAAAGCGAAAAATCTATACAAAATGAAATTTCAAAATTTGAAAAAGAAAATGATGTTAATGAACTTGAGAAAATTTCAAAGCCACAGAAATCAACAGAAGAACTACAAAAACAAATTGATTTGGTAACAAATGAAATAAATTCAATTACAAATGAAAAAATAAAACTCACTCAAAGTATAGAAAACTATCTACCAGATATTGATTCAAAAGGAGATGTCGAGTTAGATTTGGAACAAAGTAAAATTGAACTTGATAAATCAAAAGCAACTTATGAAATATTGCAAAAAACTATGAAATGTTTAAGAGCCGCAAAGGATTCTCTTGAAAAAAAATACATGGATCCTATGAAAAAGAATTTTGAAAAATACATAACGCTCTTGGATGATAAACTTTCATTCAATATTGATACAAGTCTAAATGTTTCTGTTGATACAAAACTAAAATCTTATAGCAGTGATTATTTGAGCAATGGTTATAAAGACCTGGTGAACTTCTGCGCAAGAATGGCGCTTGTTGATTCGTTGTTTAAAACAGAAAAGCCTGCAGTAATTTTAGACGATCCTTTTGTAAATTTAGATGGTGAAAAAATTACAAAAGCTTTAGACTTGGTAAAAAATATTTCTAAAGAAAAGCAAGTTATTTATTTTGCTTGCCATGAAAGTCGAAAAATATAAAGGAATATATGACACAACAAGAAAAAAGAAATTATCTTATAACAAAACTAATTTCAGAAAATGAAAAGTTAAAAGATATTGAGATACCTTCTGATGAAGAAGAGCAAAAGCAAATGCTTAGGGGGCTTTTTAACATAAGACCGCCCCGTGACGCGTCAGAAGAATTTCTTAAAATACAAAATAAATATCTTCAAGAAGAAATAAAAAACAAAGGTGTTGTTGAGTCAAAAAATATTTCTTGCATTGCAAATACAAAACTTGCTTTGTGGAAAGGCGACATTACTCTTTTAAAATGGGATGCAATTGTGAATGCCGCTAATTCTGCAATGACTGGCTGCTATGTTCCAAACCATCGTTGCATTGACAACTGCATTCACACTTTTGCAGGAGTACAGCTTAGACTTGCTTGCCAAAAAATTATTGATGAACAAGGACATGAAGAAAAAACTGGTGGCGCAAAAATCACTTCTGCATATAATCTTCCTTGCAAATATGTTCTTCATACTGTTGGTCCAATTGTTCAAGGTGCGCTTACTAAAAACGACAAAGAACTTCTTGCGTCATGCTACAATTCTTGCTTACAATTAGCATCAGAAAAAAAATTAGAAAGCATTGCGTTTTGTTGCATTTCAACTGGCGTGTTTGGATTTCCTCAACAAGAAGCGGCGGAAGTTGCAATAGAAGTATCACAAAAATTTCTTTTAACAAACACTCAAATTAAAAAAATTATATTCAATGTTTTTAAACAAAGTGATTATGACATTTATAAAAATATTTTGGAAAAACTTTAGGAATAAAAATGAATGAATGATATTGAAAAAGTTAAAGAAGAAATTAAAAACGCAGATGCAATTTTAGTTGGAGCGGGCGCTGGTCTTTCAACTTCTGCGGGCTTTACATATTCTGGCGAGCGCTTTGAAAAAAACTTTAAAGACTTTATAGAAAAATATAATTTTCCAGACATGTACTCTGGTGGATTTTACGACTTCAATACATTGGAAGAAAAGTGGGCTTACTGGAGCCGCTACATAAAAATCAACCGTTATGAAAAAATAGAAAGCGATGTATATTCAAATCTTTTAAAGCTGATACAAAATAAAAATTATTTTGTTCTTACAACAAATGTAGACCACTGCTTTCAAAAAACACAATTAGACAAAACTAAATTATTCTATACGCAAGGAGACTACGGCTTGTTCCAGTGCAGCGTGCCTTGCCATAACAAAACTTATGACAACGAAATGATAGTTGAAAAAATGGTGCAGCTTCAGAAGAATATGAAAATACCTACATATCTTATTCCAAAATGCCCAGTCTGCGGTAAGCCAATGTCTATGAACCTTCGCACTAACAACACTTTTGTAGAAGATGAAGGCTGGAAAAATGCTTGCACTAATTATGAAAACTTTTTGTCTAAATACAAAGATGACAATATTTTATTTTTAGAGCTTGGAGTTGGAGAGAACACTCCTGCTGTAATAAAATATCCATTCTGGAAAATGACTGCTGAAAATCCTAATGCGAAATATGTTTGCATAAATAAAGAAGAGCAATATGTGCCAGAAGAAATCAAAGCGAGTTCTATTTGCATTGCTAATGACATTGGTGTAACGTTAAGAAATTTATGCTCCTAAATTTTAGTAAACAACTCTTTTGCATTTTGTAAAAACACAGGCTCAATAATTTCAGGGAACTTTTGCGCAATTAAGTCTAGCTGTTCTTGCAACTCTTTAAATGATGAAGTGCCGCCAAAAATTATTTCACAATAGCCGCGCTCCCTTAGTTGTTTTGCAGAAACATTGTTGATCTGATTTACATATTTTATAAAAGGCAGAATGTGCAGTTCATTCATTTTGTCTTCTGAAATAAGCGGCAGCTTAAAATTACAAACGCATTCTAATTCAGAAGATTCATTTTGTTTAGCAAGTGCAAGCTCAAGAATCATTTTGTACAAAGACTTGTTTGACGAAGCAGCATACAGTTCGCTCATTCCAGAAAGCCGTGGATTTATTTCTATAATGTACCAAGTGTTGTTGCTAAAAACTAAATCTACTTGCGCTATTCCATTAAAGCACATTTCTTCTGCCAAGCGAGAAAGCTCTTTTTTTAATTCGTCGATGTGAAACTTTTCATCTGTTACGGGACCAAGTTTTACACTTTGCTTTGGACTTGTAATGCCGTATTTGTTAACAGAAAAAATAAACGGTGGTAGAACTTCATGCTTGCCGTTTACTCCGTGAATTTCACAACCGAACTGCAGACCTTCTACATATTCTTCAACAATTTTGTCAGAGGAGTTTTTGTGTGAAGTTAAGAATGCTCACGCGCTTTTATAAGTAGGCAGAACTTCCATTTTACAGGAGCTTAAGCCAACAGTGTCTTTAATAATTACAGGGTAGTGCAGCTTTTGAATTTCAGAAAACACATATTCTTTATAGACATTTACTTTTACTTCTTTGTGCCCACGCTCACACCAAAATAATTCGTGATGAACGTATACAGAATTAGGCACTTTGAAGTTGTGTGATTTTAAAAATTGAGATGTTCTAAATTTGTCAAAACAAGTTAAACATGTTGAAGTTGGATTTGAAATTACATTTATATTTTTTTCTCTTAGAATGTCCGCTATCATTGCGTCTTTTACAGGAAGCCAGTCGTATGGAGTTACATAAAAAGTTGAGGCAATTACTAAATCAGGTTGTATGGAAATTATTTCTTCTGCTATATCTTCCGCGCTTTCTTTTTTGCTGATTATGTATTTTACATTTTTTGACTTCACAACATTTTCTTTTTGCAAATCTAACATGAAAATTCCTGGCAGCTGTGTAAGAACATAAAATTCGTGCTCAGAATATTCTTCTGCCAACAAGTCCCATCTTGACGCGCAAGAAGGGATTGTCTTTGTTTCAAAATCCTCGCAATTGTAGAGGTTAGAGTTTGTGCTGTAGAAAACTATTTTCATATATGCGAATTATACCGTAAATAAAAAAAACGCTCCACTCATTTGTAAGTGAAGCGTTCTGTTATTGAATAAAGATTTTATTAGATTTATTCAGTAGGTTCTGTCTGCCAAACGCGAACGTAATCTACTTCAAATGTTTGTGTTGTAGTGCACTTTATGTCTCCACCCATTACGCCACCCATTGCTAGGTTTAGAATAATAAATTTTTGATCGTTATAAGGCCAGTACATCCACTTTTTTTTAAATTTATCTTTGAATGGAATGTCAGCTAAAACATATCCCGTGCCTGTTTTTGCGTTAGCAGAACAATCTGATGATGAAGCATAATATTTATAAATTACATTTTGTATTTTTCCATCCCAGTAGAATTCAATTTTATCTTCTGTGACTAATGTACCAAATGTATGAAATTTTCCATCGTTGAAAGCTGTTGTATTCCTTTCTGTGCCACTTCCATAAACACCTGTTCCTGCATGACGGTGAAGTGCGCTTCCTTGGCTTCCGACATTTCCCCAGCTGTAATTTTTGCAATATTCGTAAACATCAATTTCTCCGCAGTTAGGCCACCATCCGCCTGTGTTGCCAGCAGAAATCTCATCATCAGAAGTCCAATATGAATTGTCATTTCCTACCATCCAGAATGCAGGCCATACTCCAGTTCCATCAGAGATTTTTACTTTTGCTTCAAAGTAGCCTGTGCTAAAATTAATTTTACCTTTTGTATTTAACCTTGCACTTGTCCAGCCACCGCTGCCATCTGGTATAGCTTTGATTTTTAATGTACCGTCGCTTAAAATATAATTGTCTGTTGAGTCCACATAAGACTGAACTTCATTATTATTTGCTCCTGGAACTGCAATTTCCGCTGTCCAATAGTCTGTGTTCAAAGAGCTTTCTTCAAATTCATCATGCCACGCAAGTGTCATATTTGTTGCCGGTGTTGGCGTTGTAATTTCAGTTGCGGCTGGTCTATCTGCAGTTGGAATAATTCCTTCTGCGGGGTTAGCGTCATTTGTTAAAAATGTTAATTGTTCTTCTGTCAATCCATTAGTTGTGTCTGAGTCTCCGCAGCTGCAAATAAAAAAAGGCACTGTTGCAATAAGCAGTGCTGCCATAAGTGGTGAAAGCTTTTGTAAATTAAGCGATTTGTTTTTCATTGTTACCTCTAATGATTATTATAGAATGGTTTTTTAAAAAAAAAGTTTATTTTTTACGGAACATAGCCGCATAAAAAAATGTATATTTCAAAGTATATTTATGATATGATATAAATGAAAAAAGGTGAATTATGTCAGACACAACAAAACGCGCAATGGAAGAATCATTAAAACATCTCTTGCTTAAAAAGCCACTTCCTAAAATCACTATAAACGATATTGCGGAAGACTGTGGAATTAACCGCATGACATTTTACTATCACTTCCAAAGTATTTATGATTTGGTTGAGTGGTCTTGTGTTGAAGACGCGTCAAAGGCACTTGCTGATAAAAAAACTTATGAAACATGGCAGGAAGGCTTCTTACAAATATTTGAAGTGGTTCTTGCAAACAAACCTTTTATAATGAACGTATATCATTCTGTAAGCCGTGAACAAGTTGAAATTTATTTGTACAAGCTGACTTATAAACTTTTAATTGATGTTGTGAATGAAGAAGCTACAGGCATGAATGTTCGTGAAGAGGACAAAGCCTTTATTGCAAACTTCTACAAATATTCTTTTGTCGGCCTTATGCTTGAGTGGATTCAAAATGACATGGAAGAAGACCCTAAGAAAATAATTTCTAGACTTAGTGTTTTAATCCATGGCACAATTGTTCAGGCGCTTAACAATTACAAGTAGAAAAATTTATACAATTTGCCTGTTTTGATTAAATTTTTATCATTCTAAAAACATTGTTTATTTTCTTACGCATAAAACAGGTGTACCTTTTATTTATCAAATCAAATGATGGTTTGAAATTTTTTTTGAAATAAGAGGCATAC
>JBAXYY010000068.1:0-14314 GCA_041670585.1 Treponema sp.
CGCCAGTATTCCCACCAAGCGGACTTGACTTCCACTGGGACATAATAAAAGAGCTTAATAAATACAACCGAGTGCTTTCTTTGGGCAAGGAATAATTTTATAAAGAAAGCTTTTTATATATAAATGGAGCCTCAAAAAACTAAAGCTTTTTGAGATGCCCTAAAAATATTCATTACGTTCTTTTTACTAGAGCGAACAGTTGCTCACGTGTAATAGCAGTATAGATTGGCCGGCCATGAGGGCAGTGAGGGTCAGGCAGCATCAATGCTTCTTCCGCAATTTTAGAAGCCGTAATGTCGTCTAGAACAGTGCCGTCTTTTACAGCGCCTTTACATGCAGTTGTGGCCGCAATAGAATTTATAACTTCGTCAGGGCTAATTCTTTTATCTAGCAAATCGTGGAACAAGTCAGTTTCTGTGCCTTTCCATCTTACAGGAACTGAGTAAAATTCCCACTTGCCGTTGCCGCAGTTTTTTACAGTGAAGCCCGCTTCAGTAAGTTTTTCTTTTATGCTTTCCAAATAGTTGTCGTCACTGCCGCTTGAAGTTTCCAAAGTGTATGGTATAAGAAGCGCTTGCTTTTCACCGCCATGCGCCATTATTTCATTAAAGCGAATTCTTTCATGTGCCGCGTGCTGGTCAATTATATAAAGCGTGTCGTTTTTTTCTGCAATAAGAAATGTGCCTAAAGCCGAGCCTATGAATTTAAAAGACTTGTTGTTTATGTCGTACTGATGTGAAAGTCTGTTTTTATTGTAGCTTGAATTTTCTTCATTTATGTTGATATTTGATTCTTCACCGTCTTCAATTGTCTGGCTAACTAACGTTTGTATGTTGTCTTGAGGTGTACTGCCGGTACTAACTAACGGTCGTTCGTGATTTTGAGAATCGTCGTTGTTGCTAACTAACGGTCGTTTGTCTGCGGTAAATTGTCCATTATTTGCGCTGTTTTCATTAACTAACGTTCGTGAGTTTTTATGAATATTATCATTTTGACTAACTGACGTTCGTAAGTTGCCATCATTTTCACTAACTAACGTTCGTAAGTTGCCATCATTTTGACTAACTGACGTTCGTAAGTTTTCATGAAAGCCTTCATTTTGATTTATAAAAAGCTGTTTTTTAGACAAAACATCATCGTTTTCAGAAACTTCCGACTGGTAGTCTGAAACATTAGATTTGTCTGAATTAAAAAATCTAGACCTCCAGTCGCCACGCTTTACATCGTTGTAAGAAACTGAAGATTCAACATAATTTTCTTTGTTGTTTGCAAAATCAAAAGAGGCGTTTACCGGAGCCGCGTCATTTTCATGAAGAATATTTTTTACAGTGTACTGCTTAAAAAAGTTTCTGACCGTTGTGCTGACTGCATGGTGTAGCGGCGCAATGTCCTTGAACCGAGCCTCACGTTTTGCAGGGTGAATGTTAAAGTCAACAAGAGAAGAATCTATTGTAACAAAAAGGCAAGCAACAGGGTGAAGGCCGTTTGGAAAGTAGCCTTGACCGCCGTACTCAATTGCCTGCATTAAACTGTATTCTTGAATACGACGGCCGTTAACATAAATGTAAATATCTTTTCTTGTGTCGCGGGTTACAGACGGCTCACCAATTATTACTTTGAATGACCAGTCCTTTTCTCCAGCGCCAACTTCATAAAACAAATCTTCAGGCTCTGAAATGTTAAGCGCTTGGCAAAATCTTTGAGTGGAAGTTTGGTTTGCAGGAAGGTTTATTTTTTCATCACCATCAACAGAAAAAGAAAATGAAATGTCAGAACGTGGCAGTGATTTTTCTATAAACATATTTTTGCATAAAGCCGCTTCGCTTGCAGGACGTTTTAAAAATAACCGACGGGCAGGAAAGTTTTCAAAAAGCCCCGCTGTCTGGACAATAGTGCCTTTTGTGTTTGCCGCAGGTGTTAGCAAATGGTCTTCTGTAACAGACGCGTTCATTTTCCAACCGCCGCTTGTAATTTCAAGACGGCTTACAGCTGCCATAGAAGAAAGTGCTTCACCTCTAAAGCCCAATGTGGAAAGGTGCAGCAAGTCAGTTTCTGTTGTTATTTTGCTAGTAGCGTGAGGTCGTGCGCAAGAAGAAAGGTCGTCTTTTGTCATGCCGCATCCGTCGTCAACAATGCGGATTTTTTCAATGCCGCCGCCAGTAATTTCAACAGCTATGTTTTTAGCCCCGCTGTCTACTGCGTTGTCCATAAGCTCACGTACAATAGCATTAGGCCTGTCTATGACTTCGCCCGCCGCAATTTTTCTTGCGACTTCCGCGTTCAGCATTTTTACAGGCCGTCTTGAATTGTATTGTGAATTTTCTTCGGACATTTTATTCTCCATTATTTTTATAAAACACAACCAGAGCCGCGCAGGACCCAATGGTTTGATGCCTTGTGTTCGTCTATTTAGAAAAACGGTAAGCACAGGATGTGCGCTCTTATATAGCAAGAATTACCACTTGCATTTTTTTCCCAGAGATAATTCTTGCCGTAAAAGAAAATACATGGACGTATTTTCTTTTACATGTTTCTTGTTCCGTTAATTTCAGACGAGCCGGAGAATAGGTCAAGTTCAGGTGGTGTTTCTGGCGCTGCGCTTTCATCAGGCTCCTTCATAAGAATCTGAATCTTGCTTTCTATGCTGTCAATTTCTTTTTCCATGCCCTTTGCAAGCTTTATGCCTTCTTCAAAATCCTTTAGGGCTTCTTCCAAAGTAATGTCGCTCTTTTTTATTGATGAGCTTAGGTCTTCAAGTTTCTGTAGGTTTTCTTCAAAGTTTTTCATGTTTTAACTCCTGTTATTTTGTTGCGGCTTCCTGAGTAACAGGCAGCTCTTTGTTTACATTTGTAACATCAGCTTTTATATAGCCTTTTGCAGGTCTTATGCTGATTTTACTTCCGGCTTTAACTTCTGTATAGCTTCTAATGACTTTTCCGGTGACAGAATCTGTAACCATGGAATAGCCTCTGTCGAATATTGTCTGAGGGTTGCAAGTTTCAAGCACCGTTGTGCAGTTCTTTATCCTCTGCCTGTAGTCAGTGAGCTTGTCTGCCATGTTGTCTAAAAGAGCTTGTTTTGCGTTGTCATAGCGCACCATAAGAGGCTGCTCTATTGTCCTGAACTGTAGCTCCATGTTCTGCGGTGTGAATGATTTTACCATAAGGCGTAAGTTCTGCACTTTGTTTTCTATAGTTCTATAAAGCTCGTCTTTCTTTTCATCTATATTGCTAAGAATGTCCTGCTTTAATGGCACTACAAGTTCAGCGGCGGCGCTGGGCGTCGGAGCGCGTTCGTCGGAGGCAAAGTCGCTTAGTGACCAGTCAATTTCATGTCCTACAGCTGAAACTACAGGAATTTTTGAATTGGCAATGGCGCGTACAACTTTTTCTTCGCTAAAAGGCAAAAGGTCTTCCAAAGAGCCGCCGCCGCGTCCAACTATTAGCACATCGCACATTTTGTATTTATTAGCAACTTCAATTTGATGGGCAATTGTTTCTGAAGCACCGTCCCCCTGTACAAGAGCTGGAAATATTGTTACAGAAACCTTGTCGTTTCGTCTTTTTGTTATTTGAAGAATGTCGCGTAAAGCAGCACCTGTTGGGCTTGTTACAACACCAACTGTCTTTGGAAAGAACGGAAGTGGCTTTTTTCTTTTAGAGTCAAACAGTCCTTCTGCCGCAAGCTTTCTTTTTCGTTCTTCAATCATCTCCATAATTCCGCCAACACCAGAAGGAATCATAGATGTAATTATGATTTGATAGTTGCCATGAGGAGGGTATACTGTGATTTGCCCATGCACCTGCACAAGAGTTCCGTCTTTTGGAGTGAACTTTAAAGATGCCGCTCTTCCGCGAAACATTACAGCGCTGATTTGGCTTTCATTGTCCTTAAGCACAAAGTACAAATGCCCGCTGGCGTTAGGCCTAAAGTTAGAGATTTCCCCCTTAAGCGACACCGAAGAAAAGCTCCCTTCAAGCATAGTCTTAATCAATCCAGTTAATTGACTAACAGTAAAAACGTTATCTTCTTCCAATTTTCCCCACCCATGCAAATAAAAATACGTCCATGTATTTTTATTTGCAGCAAGAATTATCTTTGTAGCTAAATTGCAAGTGTTAATTCTTGCAATTATTAGAGCGCGCCTCCTGCGCTTGCCTTTCCATCTCTTTTTTTAACAAATTAAAAGAAATGTTTTTCTTATAATCTGATCAATTTAATATTGTTGTAAAAAATCTAAGCGGCAGTTCTTATTATAAATAAATAACTCCACCCACAATAGATAGGGTGCCACTCTCGCCCCGTTCAGCCCGCCTTTGCCGCTAGAGCCACGGCAGGTTCCCTATCTGTTGCTGACCGAGTGGCTATAGTGGTGCAAAAAAATCTTAATTTTATTTTTACAACAATATTATGTTTAACTTTTATCGATATAATAAACATTCCGTTTAATTTGTACAAGTTATTCTCCGATACTATAAAAGATGAAAACTATAGTTTTTTTATATGTTGCCTCAAAAAGCAAATATCAATTTGAAAAATCATTCAATTCTCAATCTGCGTTCGATTTATCCCTTAGCTGGGCTTCTAAAATTGAAAATAACTCGGAAATTGCGGTTTTAACTGACAAATCAGAAGAAACTGCGGTAAATAATGCTGTTTCTGACTTCAAAAAAAATGGAACTTTTGCAAATGTAACGGTCGCTTCAGAAGAATGGACAACTTCAAAAATGCTGCACTTTCTTGCAACAAAGACTGAATCAGTCAAGGCAGACTTTGTTGTTTATTCATTTGGTAACTGTCCGTTTTTAGACATAGACTTAACTCGCGAAGTTGTAAGCTCGCATATAAAATATCTTTCGGAATATACATTCGCTGACGGCTACCCTTATGGTTTTGCCCCGGAAGTAATTGCGTCTGGCGCTTTGAACATAATAAGCTCCCTTGCTGACGGAATACAAAAATCAGAAGGTGATAAAGAAGTTTCAAAGACAAGCATTTTTTCTGTAATGAAGGGCGACATAAACTCATTTGAAATAGAAACTGTAATTGCCCCAAAAGACTGGCGGCTTTTACGTCTGGACTTCTCTTGCTCAACAAAATCAAATTACATTGCTTGCAAAGAGCTTTACGAAATTGCAAAAAAAACAAATGCTCCTTTTACTTCACAACCGCTTTCTGAAATTGCAGAAAAATCAGCGGAAGTTCAGCAGACTGTGCCGGCCTTTTACAACATTCAGATTTCATCTTCTTGCAAAGGCACATGTAAATACTGCCCTTATCCAAAAGAATATAAAAACAAGTACGGCTTTCTTCCAAACAATATTCCTGGCAATGAAAATAAAGCTATGGGCTTGGAGCAATTCAAATCTATAGTTTCTCAAATAAGCGCGCTTTCTGAAAATGCCGTTGTTGGTTTAAGCGCGTGGGGCGAGGCTTTGGAAGCACCTGACTTTGAAAAATACATAGAGGAAGTTCTAAAATACGAAGGGCTTTCTGTCTTAATAGAAACTGATGGAACTTTGGTAACAACAGAGCTTGCGTCAAAAATATCAAGCATTGGAAAATCAAATAAAATCTCCTGGATAATTTCAATAGACGCGTTCACTGAAAAAAAATACAACACAATGCACGGCTTTGAAGAAAACTCAATGGAAAAGAGCAACTATTCAAAAGCAGTTGATTCAATTTCAATTTTAGAGGAATATTTTGCAGGAAATGTTTACCCTCAGTTTTTAAGGGTGAATGAAAACGAAGACGAGCTGGAAGGTTTCTACAGGTTTTACCATGAAAAAAGCAACGCTTCAAAAGGCAATCTTATAATTCAAAAGTTTGATTCATTCTGCGGACTTTTAAAAGATGAAAAGCCTGCTGACTTGTCGCCTTTGGAAAGAAACACTTGCTGGCATATAAAACGCGACATGACAATTTTACAAGACGGAAGCGTTCCTTTATGCAGGGAGCATTTGCTTGAAGGAACAATTGGAAATGTTCTTACAGAAGGGCTGGAATCTGTTTGGAAAAAGTTTAGACCATTTGTAAAAGCTCAAATAGAAAAGAAATATGAAAATAAATGCGGGGGTTGCGATGAATACTATACCTTCAACTTTTAACGCAAGGCAAATAAACAGAACTGTCTTGGGCGGAACGGAAAAACTTGACAAAGTGACAATGCCTGTGACTTGCATTGTATTTTCAAGAAGCGGCAATCAGTACCGCTCTAGAATATTATCAAATTTATTAGAATGTGGCTTTGAACATATAATCTGCGTTGAAGAGCAAATAGGTGTCTGCAACACAGACCAAATCTCAAGGCAGTTCCCGCAAGTGCAGTTTATAATTGCATTGGAAAAAGTTACCCCTGGCGACTTGCTTAACATGGGCATGTCAGAAACAACAAGCCCTTATGTTTTAGTTCTTCAAGATGATTTGTGCATGGAAGAAATTCCTTTTAATTCATCAATTGCAAAAAAACTTGCAAGCCTTAGAAGCTATTGCATTGTTCCACGCCTTATAACATCAATTCAACAGCCTCTTCCTGCTAACTTTATTCCAAGCTCAAGCAAATCTGTTTTTAATGTAAATTCCACAATGTCTATTGCAAACGGTTCTGCAACTCTTTATCCTTATGACATGGTGGGCTTTTACGACAGAGAAAAATATATTCGCTTAGGAGGTGCCGATTACACAATTGAAACACCTTACTGGCAGAACTTAGACTTGTCTTTTAGAGCGTGGCTTTGGGGTGAAAAAATAAGCATTGCTTCTTCTTTTCAATTTTATTACAGCGGCGATGTTCCTTCAGAAGACCAAACAGCAAACCTTTCTTACTTGAGATTCTACTTGAAGAATTTGCTGCCTGTTTTTAAAACAGACCATGCGGAAATTCCTAAGTCATCATTCTTTGCTTTTAAGAGCCGTTCATCTTGCGGATTTTCAGAAACATTAAAGCAGTTTAACGACGCAAGAAAATGGACGAATGAAAATAAATATAGGTTTAAATTAGATGCAGCTTCCCTTATAGAAAACTGGGGCAAAATAAAATGAAATTTTTAGAAAAGTTATTTGGAAAGAAAAAATTAAAAAAAGTGCTCATTGTTCAGTGCAGGCTTTCTTCAACAAGACTGCCAAGAAAAGCGTTGTTGCCATTAGGAGACAAAACTGTTCTTGAGTGGGTTCTTGCGGCAATGAAAGAAGTCAAGGCTGATAAATATTATTTGGCTACAGACACAGACAGCGCTCCAGAGCTTGAGCCTGTGGCAAAAAAATGCAAATGGGATTTCTTCGCAGGTTCTAAAGAAGATGTTCTTGACAGATTCTGCAAAGTAATTGAATTATCAAAAGCTGATGTTGTAATACGTGCAACAGCTGACAATCCGTTCCTTTTTTATGAAGCGGCTCAAGCGCTTCTTGATGAATATCTACAAAGAGAAAGCACTTCACCAGTAGATTACATAACTTGGTCAAACCTTCCACATGGTTCAGGTATTGAAGTATTTAACGCGCATTCTTTATTAAGAGCAAGAACTCAAACAGATTTGCCTTATGACCACGAGCATGTAGGACCTGCTTTATATAATCATCAAGATAAATTCTCAGCTGTGTTTTTAAAGTCTCCTGCTAGATGGAGCTATCCAGATTTAATAACAACAATAGACACCCCTGCTGACTACAGAAGGGCACACGCTTTAGTAAGAGCAATTTCAGGAAAACAAAAAATAGAAAAACCTTATACAACAGAAGAAATTTTGAGTGGCTTTAAAAATGATTCAGTGCAAAATCCAGTAATTTTTATTCCAAGTGTTGTAAAAGGCAAAGGCACAGGACATTTAAGAAGATGCCTTTCGCTTGCTGTAAAAACTGGTGGAGATGTTTTTATTCCAAGAGATTTTACATTGGAGCAGACACAAGCCCTTGTTGAAGAATATAAAACAAACGGTCTTGAAGATTGGCAAATAGTAAAAGATGCTTCAAATATTACAGATTATTCTTTGATCGTTACAGATTTATTTAAAACTGATGACAAAATAGTAGCTCTTCTTCCAAAAGATAAAATTATAGCAACAATAGACGAAGGACGAGAAGACGTTGCATATTCAGATTATGTCTTAGATATAATTCCATCTGTAAATTTATCTAGAAAAGCTAATCTTACAGAACCTGGCTTTATTTCATTGCCTGAACAACATAAAAATCAGTCAACAAATATTGTGGCAATACATACAGCTTTAGTTTCATTAGGTGGCGAAGATCCTGCAGGACTTACTTTTCCAGCAGCCAGAGCTTTGGCTTCTTGCAATATTTATGTTACCGTTATTGTAAACAGTTTGGAAAATGTAAAGCAGTTTATACCGGAAGAACTTTCTAAATATATAAAGCCTATTTTAACAGTACAAAATTTAAGTGAAAAGCTTTTTGAATATGATTTGATTGTTACACATTACGGATTTACAGCATTTGAAGCGGCTAGTGCAGGCTGTGCGGTTATACTTCTTGGAACAACAGAACTACACCAGCGTCTTGCGGAAAATTACAATTTTGTATGTATTCCAAGCGACAGTATAAATAAAGAAAATGTAAAAAAATACATCGATAATCCAAAGTCTTTGTATCATACAATTGCTTCAAAAAAATGTATTCCTTTATCAGATTTTATAATCGCACTTTCTCAAAGTAAGAAAAATCTTTGTCCAATTTGCCAGACAGTTCAAAAGCAAAGTGATGTTGTTTTAAGCAGAACAAAGACAAAAACTTACCGCCGTTGCCAAAAGTGCGGCATGATATATCTTTCATGGAAATTAGATTCAAAAGACACTCAGTATAACCGTGAATATTTCTATGAAGATTATCAAAAGCAGTACGGCAAAACATATCTAGAGGATTTTGCTTCAATAAAGGCTCAGTGCGTTAGAAGAACAAGTGTTATTGATTTCTTATACAGACATTCACGTTCTCCTGTAACACCAACAATTCTTGACATTGGCTGTGCAATGGGGCCTTTCTTGGACGCAGCAAATGATTCTGGTTGGCAAGTGTTTGGAATTGACGTTTCAAAAGATGCTGTCGAGTATGTGCAAAACACTTTGCATTATCCTGCCGTGTGCGCTTCATTTCCAAAATTTGATGCGCTTACAGAATTTGGAATAAGCAAATTTGATGCAGTTACAATGTGGTATGTTATTGAGCATTTCAAAGACTTGAATTCAGTATTAAAAGCTGTTTCAAAAAATATAAAATTAAATGGCATATTCGCATTCAGTACGCCTTCTTGTTCTGGAGTAAGCTACAAATATTATCAGGAAAAATTCTTCCAAGACAGTCCTTCTGACCATTATTCAATTTGGGAAATAAAAAAAACAAATTCAATACTTGAAAAATATGGATTCAAAGTTGTTAGAGTTATTTCAACTGGTATACATCCAGAAAGAATGCCTATAGTAAAAAAACATAACTGGAAGGAAAAGTCAATTCAATTTGCTTTTTTTAGGACGTTGTGCAAAATATTAAAACTTGGCGACACTTTTGAAGTTTACTGTAAAAAAATATCCGATATAGAAAAATAAAGAGGCTAAAACATGGAAGACCAATATATTTTAATTTTGGGCGCTGGGTTAATGCAAAGACCTGCTATAGAAGCAGCAAAAAATCTAGGTTATAAAACATTTATTGTGGATGGAAATCCAAATGCTGTTTGTGTACCTTTTGTTGATAAATTTGAGCCAATAGATTTAAAAGATAAAGATAAAATAGCAGAGCTTGCGCTTTCTTTAAAAGGCAATTTAGCTGCTGTGTTTACGGCTGGCACTGACTTTTCCACAACAGTTTCTTATGTTGCTGAAAAATGTAAACTGCCATCCCATACTTACAAAGCTTCGTGCAACGCTAGCAACAAAATAAAAATGCGCGAATGTTTTAAAAAAGAAAATGTACCTTCTCCAAATTTTCAAGAAGTAGAACGTTCAAAAATAACAACTCTTTTAGTTCCTGAAGTTTTAAACAATATGAAGTTTCCAAAGGTTGTAAAGCCAATAGACAACATGGGCGCTCGTGGCTGCAGAATGATTCGTGATAAGTCAGAATTTCTTCCTGCAGTTGAAGACGCAGTCAGAAATTCAAAGTCTGGAAAAGCAATACTTGAAGACTACATGAAGGGAGATGAGTTTTCAATAGACGCGCTTGTATTTAACAACACAATAACAATCACCGGTTTTGCGGACAGGCACATTTTTTATGAACCATATTTTATAGAGACAGGACACACAATTCCAACCGCAATAGATGAAAAGAAAAAGTATGAGCTGATAGAATGTTTTGCTAAAGGCATACATTCTCTTGGTCTAACATGCGGAGCAGCAAAAGCTGACATAAAATACACAGAAAACGGTCCAATGATTGGTGAAATTGCCGCTCGCCTTTCTGGAGGCTTTATGTCAGGCTGGACATATCCTTTCGCATCTGGTTTGGATTTAACAGAACAGGCGCTTTTAATTGCATTAGGAAAAGAGCCAGAATCTATGCTGCAAAGAAGAAAGCCTTTACCAATTAAAGATTCAGAATATGGCATATATGAAGTTCCATGTATGAAGACAAGCGCAGAACGTGCATGGATTTCTATACCGGGCACTGTTGAAGTTTTACTAGGAACAAATCAAGTAAGCGCAATGCCTTATTCAAGAAACATTTTAATTAGAAATTTACCTGGATCAGAAGCTGTTTTTCCAAGAAACAATGTAGAAAAATGTGGCAATATCATTGCTGTTGCAAAAAAACGTGAGCTTGCTGTAAATACTGCGGAAAATGCAGTTGCAGAAATTGTTCTAAGGCTTAAAAGAAATAATCCTACCACAGACAATTTCTTGGAAGGAATAGAACTTCCGGCAGAAAAAAAATTCCCACCAAATGCCTATGACTTGCCTAATGACGTAAATGAAAAATTAAACAACTACATAAATTCTCTTGGAAATAAAATGATCGGCGCAAATGAGTGTGTAGAGCCTCTAATTCCTGAATGCTTAACAGAGCTTTCATCATCAATAAAAGATTTTAATCATAGAAGCATAAGATTGTCGTTGCAATTATTTGATAAAATATGTAAAAGCCATCCTGACTTGGAAGAAAAAATATTTTGGAAAGATTTAATAAGAGGCGGCGTGCAGGGAATTATATATTATTCTGATTGCCTTTCTAATGAAAAAAAACGGTAAAAAAATGAAAAAAATAATTCTTCTTTTTGCAATACTAATTTCAACATTCTCAATACTTTTAGCAGAAAATACTAATGATGCTCATTTGGTGACAAGAAATTTATTTTCAGAAGCTAAAAAAAATGGAATGACAGTTTATTGGGATCCTTTGTCAGAGACAGGAATTCTTGAGAAGAATGGACATCAGATTTCATTTATGACAGGGGACACTGTTGTTTTGCAAGACTATATCAACTTGGAAGTAAATGACGCACCTGTTGAAAAAGAAGGAGCACTCTTAGTCAGCCAGTCTTTTATAGACAATGCGGAAACCTTTTTCAAATCAGAAGATAACGAAAATTTGTTCAAGATTGGAGCAATTCTTATAGACCCAGGTCATGGTGGCAAAGACCCTGGCGCAATTGGCAGCTATACAAAAAACAACAAGAAAATTGAAATAAAAGAAAAAGATATTGTTTTACAAATTGGCAAGATGTTATATGAAAAGCTAAAATCGTCATATCCAGACAAACAGATTCTTATGACAAGAGATGCAGATAAATTTATTTCATTAAGCCAGCGAACTGAAATTGCAAATTCGGTAAAGCTAACTGAAAATGAAGCGATACTTTATATTTCCATTCACGCGAATGCCAGCTTGGATAAAAAAGCGTCAGGCTACGAAGTGTGGTATTTAACACCAGGCTACAGAAGGCAAGTTATAAAAGACTCAGGCGAAGAAGACAAGTCTCTAATTCCAATTCTAAACAGCATGATGGAAGAAGAATACACAACGGAATCAATTCTTATAGCAAAATTTGTTATGGAAGGAATAGGCGCTCAAGTTGAATCATTAAGCCTGTCAAGGGGCACTAAAGCAGAAGAATGGTTTGTTGTAAGAAATGCAAACATGCCAAGCGTCCTTGTAGAAACAGGTTTTGTAACTAATGAAAATGAAGCAAAATTATTAGGAGATGATGACTACTTGCAAAAACTAGCCACGGGAATGTATAATGGTATTTCAGCTTTTGTAACGCATTTTGAACGTTCAAGAGGATTTACAGGAACAAAATAATGATAGAAGTAAAAAAAGCAATTCCATATTCGGCAATAATAATATTTTTAGCGGCATTATTGTTTTCTTTTTGCAAATTTATTATATCTAAAACAAATGATAGATACGTTATGTATTTTGAATCATTAAATACAGGGAAAATTTGCACAGAAACAAGGTTTTTACCAGAGAAGCCTGTTCAAGGAAAAGAGAAGATGTTTGTTGATGAGCTTTTATTAGGTCCAATGACAAACAGATTTAGACATCTTTTTACAAAAGGCACAAAAACAGAATTTTGTTTTGTAAGAGACAAGACAATGTTTGTCGGCATTTCAAAGGAAGCGTTGCAGGTTTCTGCAGAAACAGCCGATATTAAAAACGGAATGAGACTCTTTAAAAAGAATATTTTAAAGAATTTCAAAAATATAAATGCAATTGAGATGTTCATTGATGGCAAAAGTGTCTAAAAAATGATTTCATGTCAATTTTATTCTATATTTGGATTAAAAAAGACGTTGACAAAAAATCGTTCTTATAAGATACTAAGAGCTACAAGGCTACATCAAAAGTGTATTTTAAAGGAGCTTCGAATGAAGAGGACTTTTATTTTAACTGCTGCTATCTTATGCTTAGTAGGTAGTTTAACATTTGCAAAGGAATCAATGTTAATTGATTTTACATTACTTGACGCTGATACTTGTGCTGATGCTAATGGAAATGCGACACAGAACAGCCACACTGTTATGGATTTTGGTGTTGCTGCTGGCGCAACATTCACAGATAATCAGAAAGCATTAATGAAGACATCACTTTCATTATCTGAATGGGAAGTAAAGCTTAATTCTTCAGCAAAAACTGTAGAAGCTGTTGCTTTATCACAAGTATTAGCTGCACCTGTAAAAAGCAGCGCAGAAGTACCATTTGCTGGTAAAAACGTAATGGGAGTGCGTGTTCTATTCCCTACATGGACAGCAAATGCTAATGCAAAAATAGTTCCACCATTTGAGATTCAGGCTTACGAGCCTCTTTCAGATGCAGATGAAAATGGAAACCGCCAACAGCCAACAGACGATCAGAAAGGAAAATATCTTTTTGAAGACGGATATGGTCTTGTAAAGAATGTTGGTACATTAAAATCAATTTCTGTAACAACAATGGGCATGAACTTCCCACACGGACTTTATGTTCTTCTTAAAGACAATGACAATGTTGAAAAACGCTATTTCATGGGCTACATGAACTTTGACGGCTGGAAGACATTGATTTGGAACAACCCACAGTATATTACTGATGTTCGTACACGTGAGATTCGTATTTATCCAATCTATCCTAGAGGAACTCCATTTGTGAAGTTCTGCGGATTCCAAGTAACACGCGATGCAGCTGATGATGGCGACAACTACATTGGATATTTCAAAGATGTTAAGGTTATTTATGACCTTGCAACTCTTACTTCTGACCGCGATATTGACGATGAAAATCTTTGGGGAATTATCACAAAGAAAGAGAAAGCACGTCAGAACAACGAAATGAGCAGATTTGGAAATAAACAGGTTAACCGTTATCTTGAACAAGAGAAGATGGCAACTGAAGAAGATTTCACTGCTGCTGATTACGCAAAGACAGATGACAATGCTGATACAACACAGCAGCAGTCAGCTGAAAAATAATTTCTAATTAAGTGAGCCTCTAAAAACTTAAACTTTTAGAGATTCTCGTTATTATTAAAAAGAAAAACCGTCCTTAGAAATAAGGACGGTTTTTTTTTACTTGTGCGATATATAAATTCATGGTAAATTAAGCTATGGAAAACGAATTACCTGTAAAATGCGATGTTCAAAAAGTATATGAATCTTATGAACCGCTTTTAAATGAAATACTTGCAAATGTAGATAAAAAACTTAAAAATGAAATTAAGCTTGCCTCTATGCCAACATATAAATCTAGAATAAAATCATTTCCTAGCTATTATAAAAAAATACTGCGCCAGAAGCCCAAGGAAGCCTCAGAAAGCCATAGTCTTGTGACTCTTACTGACATGATAGGAATAAGGGTTATTTGTGCGTTTCTAGAGGATTTA